>JAAYNT010000069.1 GCA_012520715.1 Acholeplasmataceae bacterium | reverse complement strand
TTCATTTTGAATTACTATTAACAATGGAAATATAAATAAATATCCATACCAATATCTTAAATAATTATTAATTATTTTATATTTACTCTTAAATAAATCAATACCTAGTGCCATAACGGTAATGATAATAAAACTAAGAGTAAATCCAATTTGATAAACAGAGTTAAAATTAATCAAAATGATTAATAAAAATGTGTAAAAGATACTGTCTAATCTCGTTACCTTTAAGTTAAAATGTTTACTAATTGATGTTATAGTAGTAAGTAATAATACTCTTAATATAACCATATTACTACCTACTATTAAAAGCCAAGATAAAAGAATAAAAAATATTATTATACTTTGATTACTACTTTTAATATCTAAGTAGTAAAAGAGTTTTTTCAAGATATTTATCACTGCATATATTAACATTCCAGAAAGCCCAAGTAAGTATGATATTTGAAGTGATCTAGATGCTTTTAACATATCTTCACTAAAGTTATTAACACCTAAAAATAAAGCTTCTAGATATGTTTTTGTTTGTTCCGGGAATATATCAAAATAATTTATAAATATCTTTTTAGGATAATAAAAGTAGTTTTTATCTACTACTTCTACACTTGGATTGTTAGATTGGAAGACAATGTTTTTAGTTAGACTATATTTTCTTAAATCAAATCCATATGGAGTAGTTTTAGTAATTGGCTTTTCAAACTTACCCTTTACAACAACCACATCCCCAATTTCTAGTTCTTCTTTTGTTTTTATTAAATAATTATTAATTCCACTTTTAATGGTGTATTGGTTAAACTTTGTTCTTTTATCAATAATGGTTCCTGTAATTTCATTTTTAGGTTTAATATTTTGTTTAATTAAACTAATACTAAAACTAAATAAAATAATTGTAATAAAGAAAACTAATAATTTAATATTAATTTGTTTTTTAAATTTTATTATTAAAAATATTAATAAAATTACAAACCATATATTATAAAAAGCTGCAAGTCCTGCAGCTATTATAAAATAATATGGAAATGTTCTACCTGATATAGAAGTAATCTTTGATTTTATTGTATGTAACTTCGCCAATGCCTTTGACATTTAAAAGTTCCTCGACTGAATTAAATTTATTATTTTGTTCTCTGTAAGTTAAAATGTTAATTGCTCTTGTTTCAGTAATACCCGGAATAGTAATTAATGTGTTATAATTAACTTCATTTAAGTTATATTGAAATGGCACTTTATCTTCATTATCTTTTGAAGGAATTGTATATTTATAATTAGGTTGTAATACTTCGTTTAAATTAATTGTTGATAAATCAGCTTTATTAGTTAATCCTTGAGCATAGTTAATTAAAGTTTGCAAAGTATCTCCTTCAACTACTAAATATGAACCAGTCATTTCAACTTCTCCTTGAATAATAACATTAAAAGTTTTAGGAGGGTTAGACTGAAAGACTTTTGGTTTTGGTCTTGAGATAAAAATTATCGTTGAAATGACAATAAAAACGATGACTCCGCCAATTAAAACTAATTTTTTCATTATATCACCTATCTAATAATAGATAGGTATAATAAATTTACTTTATTTTAATATGTATATAAAAAGAAAAAGACGATGTTAGTCGTCTTTTCCGTGAAATAAGGAGTAATTAATTATTTTAAATGTAGAGCTTTTAAGTTAAGATCAATCATATCTTTTTTAGCACCTAAATAATGAAGTAGGGCTTTTTTAACTGTGTCTTCACTAAATAGATTAGTTTGTCTTAATAACTCTCCAAGTAGTACCATATTAACTGATCTTGGAGAACCTAATTCCATAGCAAGTTCGGTTGCTCGAATTGGAATATAGTTATCTTTTTTTGGTACGTTTTGAATTAATGTAGAGTTATAAATGACTTTGCCATCTTTTGATACTTGATCTTTAAATTTATTAAATGATGGTTCATTAAATGCAATAAAATAATTGGCGTTGATAAATACTGGTGAGTATATTAATTCATCAGATATTGTAACCATACAATTGGCGGTTCCGCCTCTTGTTTCTGGACCATATGTTGGAACAAAGATGGCATTTAGTCCATCATTTGTTGCACACCAAGCAAGCATTTGCCCTAATACCATTACACCTTGGCCACCAAAGCCAGCAATTCTAATTTGTAGTGTCATTTTTTCTTCACATCCTTATATACTCCAACTGGATATATTTTAGTCATATGTTCATCAACAAACTTCATCGCTTCAGCTGGTGTTTGTCTAAAGTTAACATTACAAGTTGATAAAACTTCAATAATAGTAAATCCTAAACCTTCTTGTTGATACTGGAAAGCTTTTTTAATTGATCGTTTTAATCTAATGGCGTTTTGTGGTGATGTAAGAGCAATACGCTCTACATACGCAACCCCATTAATTTGAGCTAGCATTTCACTAACTGGAATAGGATTACCCTGCGACAGTACATCTCTACCGTCTTGTGAGGTAGTTGTTTTTTGGCCTGGTAATGTAGTTGGAGCCATTTGTCCTCCCGTCATACCATAAATAGCGTTATTAGCAAAAATAACAGTAATATTTTCACCTCTATTGGCAGCATGAATAGTTTCAGCCATACCAATTGATGCAAGATCTCCATCTCCTTGATAAGTAAATACTACTCTTTCAGGTAAGACTCTTTTAATTCCAGTTGCAACAGTTAGCGCTCTACCGTGAGCGGCTTGTTGCATATCACAATTAAAATAGTCATAAGCATAAACTGCACATCCAACCGGTGCAACACCGATTGTTTCACCTAAAATATCTAGCTCTTCTAAAACTTCTCCGACTAACTTATGTAAAATACCATGTGTACAGCCAGGACAATAATGAGTTTTCTTTTCGGTTAAACCGCTTGTTTTTTTATACAGTTGCATTTTTAACCACCCACTTTTCAAAGTTTTTAATAACATCTTCAATTTCAGTTGAATCAATTACAACCCCACCCGGGCGTCCGTAAAATGCAACTGGAAATCTTCCGTTGTTAGAAATTAATACATCATCTAACATTTGACCTAAACTTAACTCAACTGTTAATATCCCTTTACATGATTTAGGAATTTTATCAAATGCTTTTTCTGGAAATGGCCAAACGGTAATTGGTCTAATCATTCCTACATTAATTCCTACTTTCTTAAGTTCAATAATTGCTGATCTAGCAATTCTTGCCATTGTTCCATAGGCAACAATTACATAGTCTGGATTATCAAAGTTTACTAGTTCATATAAAGTTTCTTCTTTTTTAATTAAATCATATTTTTCTTTAAGTTTGAAATTATGTTTTTCTAAAAGATATTGATCAAGATATAGTGAATTAATAACATTTCTACCTTTATGATAATTAGTACCAAATGTAGCCCAGTCTTTATTTGGTATTTCACGTTTTTTAATTTCAACATCAAGGTCAACTGATTCCATCATTTGACCAATTAAGCCATCAATTAATATCATAACTGGATTACGATATATATCAGCCACATCAAATCCTTCTTGAATATATTTCATTGTTTCTTCAATTGATTCTGGTGCATAGACTATGACTTTGTAATCACCATTTCCACCACCGCGTGTTGCTTGATAGTAATCAGCCTGGCTTGGTTGAATCCCACCAAGTCCTGGTCCACCTCTCATTACTGATACAATTACACAAGGTAGTTCTGCACCAGCTAAATAAGAAATAGTTTCTTGTTTTAGAGCAATTCCAACAGATGATGATGAAGTCATTACTCTTTTACCTGCTCCAGCTGCACCGTATACCATCTGAGCTGCAGCAATTTCTGATTCAGCTTGAACAAAAACTTTGCCAGCTTCTGGCATCATTTTTGATAAGTACTCAGGCACTTCGTTTTGCGGAGTAATTGGGTATCCAAAAAATGCATCAGCTCCTCCTTTAATACAAGCAAGTGCAATTGCATAATTACCTTTAATTAATGTTTTAGCCATTTTTCTTCACCTCAATTACTGAATCTGGGCAAATAATCGCACAATACGCACAACCAACACATAAAGCTGGATCGGTTATACTAATTAAATTGTAGCCAGATTTATTAATTCTCTCATCATCTAAATATAAGATGTTTCGCATGCAAAAATTAGCACAAAGTCCGCATCCTTTACAGTGTTCGTCATTAAATTTTAATTCGTATTTAACCATATAATCACCTATTAATGAAGTTTTTATGAATTTCTTTTACTGATTTAATACGGTTTTCAGCAAATACTTTTGCTGCATGTTGTGTATTAATTTTTTGTTCATCTGAAATTTTAAAAATTTCAAATAATCTCTCACCAATTAACTTAACATCAGCAATTACATTTTCACGTTTATATCCGTGAATCTCATGATAAACATTAATTACACCACCCGCGTTTGCAACAAAGTCTGGTGCGTATAATATATCTTTGTTCATTAACATATCAGCGTGTTTTTCTTCGTCTAATAAGACGTTATTAGATGTTCCGCAAATAATATTTGCTTTTATTTTTGGAATAGTTTCATCATTTAATACACCACCAAGTGCACATGGTACAAAGACGTCTACTTCTTGATGATAAATATCATTTGGTTCTACTATTTTAACTTCTGGATATGATTTTCTAATTCTATCTAAATTTTTCTGATTAATATCAGCAACATAAATCTTCTTTGCACCTTCTTCAACTAAATAACGAAGTAAATTAGAGCCAGTTTCGCCAATTCCTTGAATGGCGTAACTAAACTTAGATACATCATCAGTTTTATGACGGTATTGAAGGGCTGCCTTAATACCGTAAAATGCACCAAGTGCTGTAATTGGACTTGGGTTTCCTGATCTACCTTCAAGACCTACTACGTGATTAGTTTCCATTGCGACATACGCCATATCTTGAGTTGTTGTATTAACATCTTCGGCTGTAATATAACGACCATTAACACTTTGAACATAACGTCCAAAAGCTCTAAAGAATGCTTCTGATTTAATCTTAGTTGCATCACCAATAATAACAGCTTTCCCACCACCTAAGTTAAGTCCGGCGGCTGCTGATTTATAAGTCATACCTCTTGCTAATCTTAAGCAGTCAAATAATGCTTCATCTTCAGATTCATAATTCCAAATCCTAGCACCACCTAAAGCTGGTCCTAGCGTTGTATCATGAATAACTATGATTCCCTTTAAATCTGTATAGGCATCATAAAAATAGATGACTTGTTCAAACTCATGACAAGCCATCTCTTTAAATACTGACATCTTCTTTTCTTTCATCTATTTATTCCTCCTTTTTATTTTATGATAACGCTTACATTTTCATTTTAACATATTAAATGAACATATAAAAGACACGCGCATAAAAATTAAGTTAGTTTATAAAAGTTTTATTTTATATACTTAATTATATTATTTTATAGATACTTTAAATGAAAAAGACCAGAGTTAACTAGTCTTTT
>JAAYNT010000068.1 GCA_012520715.1 Acholeplasmataceae bacterium | reverse complement strand
CGAATATGTGCTAAAATTAGTCTTCAAAAAGTTCATTTATGTGTAAAAAGTGCTTGATAAAAAGTTCATTTACGTGTGTAATACAATTGATGAGGTGATCTTTGATGATTTTAAAAAGAAAAATATACGAAGATTTATTAAAATAAAAAGAGGAAGATGGCAAAACTGCACTTTTAATTGAAGGTGCTAGACGCGTTGGAAAAAGCACCGTTATAGAAGAGTTTGCAAAAAATGAATATCGATCATACATACTAATTGATTTTAGTATTGCTAGTTTAGAAATTAAATCTTTATTTGAACGTTGTGCATCTAATTTAGATGATTTTTTCTTTTTCTTAACATCGATCACAGGTGTAACTTTATATCCTAGAGAATCTGTAATCATTTTTGATGAAGTACAACTATATCCTCTAGCAAGACAATTAATTAAGCACTTAGTAAAAGATAATCGATATGACTATATTCAAACAGGTTCTTTGCTGTCAATAAAAACAAATGTTAAAGATATATTAATTCCATCGGAAGAAAGATCACTTAAAATGTATCCACTTGACTTTGAAGAGTTTTGTTGGGTGATTAATAGAAATGATTTAATTCCTCTTATAAAAAAACACTTCGAAGAGTTAAAGCCACTTAATCAGCTTCATCAAACAGTCATGAAATTTTTTAAGACAATATTTATTGGTTGGAGGAATGCCACAAGCAATAGTAGAATTTATTAAAACTAATGACTATACTAAAGTAGATCAAGTTAAAAGAGATATTTTAAATTTATATCGAAATGATATTTCTAAATTTGCCCAAGGCTATGAATATAAGGTTTTAAGTGTTTTTGATGAAATACCAGGACAACTTTCAAAACATGAAAAGAAATTTACATTAACCTCACTAGAAAAAGGAGCCAGATTTAGAGACTATAAAAAGGCGTTCATCTGGTTAGATGAAGCAATGATTACTAATTTATGTTTTAATTCAACAGATCCAACTGTTGGACTTTCATTATATAAAGATCGATTAACATTAAAAATGTATATGGCAGATGCTGGACTTTTAATAACTAACGCTTTTAATGGAGACAGTGTCATGCTTCAAAAAGTAGCTAAAGCTATTGTTAATGATCGTTTAGAATTTAATAAAGGTATGATTTTTGAAAATATTGTTGCTCAAATGTTTAGAGCAAACAATAAAAAACTATATTTTTATTCAAGATCTGATTCTAAAAATAGTGCTAATAAAATCGAAATAGACTTCCTAATTGCTGATGAAACTAACCCTATAAAAATATCCCCAATAGAAGTTAAATCAGGACGTAACTATACGACATCATCAATGAATAAGTTCATTAATAAATTTAACATAAAATTAGGTAAAAAATATTTAATTCGTGCTAAAGACTTAAATATAAAAGATGATATTATTTATTTGCCAGTTTATATGACAATGTTTTTATAGCGGTTTTAATTTAACAATTACAAAGTTCATATATCATCTTACATATTGTATCTATTGCTTGAATAACAACAGCTTATTATATATAATGATAATAAATACAAATAGTAAAGGAGAGAACTTTAATGGAAGTAAGAAAAAATAAAGTATTTTCACTTCTAGTTGGGATAATTGCTATTATCGGTGGTATCTTTGCTCTAGCATATCCAAAGTCAGCTGGAAATGCATTTGCAGTTGTAATTGGTATAGCAGCCATCGTAATTGGTATACTTATTATAATTGCTGCAATATTAACTGGTAATGTAGTATCTGTTATTATCGGAGTTATAATATTAGTACTTGGTATATTAATAGAAACATCACCTGAAACATTTAATGCATGGCTTGGATTAATAGTTGGTATTTGGTTAATCATCTCAGGAGTGTTAGGAATTTTCCAAGACTTTAAAACACCAAAGTTAAATATGTTACGACTTGTTATTAATCTATTGTTATTAATTGGTGGTATCTTATTAGTTATTGGTACATGGGCATTTGCTAGTGCAGTAGGATACATCATTGGTATTTGGTTAATACTATATGGAGTATCATATTTAACTACAGCACTTACAAAATAAAAGAAGAACTAAAAGAAGAATTACAAAAAAATGTAATTCTTTTTTTATGCATTATTTACATCTTAAATAAAACATTAAAATATCGACTAGTTATTAAATACAATTACTATAAATAATATAAAAACAGTAAATTGACCTAATATATAAATTATATAAATAAATTGAAAAGTGCAAATTCACCTAAAATATAAAAAGTATAATTAAAATAAAAAATGCAAATTCACCTAATATATATTTTTTATAAAATGTGAGAAAATGTCAAATTGAGTTAATTTATAATTTATACATTTAACTGTTTTTCTGAAATTTACTCTTTTTATATT
>JAAYNT010000067.1 GCA_012520715.1 Acholeplasmataceae bacterium | reverse complement strand
CAGTAGATAAAGTAATTACTATTAGTCAAAAACTTGCTAAGTTTATGCCTAATAATAAAATTAAATTGCACCATGTACATTTTGCAAAAATACATGATGCAATTATGCAATTTATTCCTGATCCATACATTATTACTATAATGAGAAGAATGATGTATAGAATTGGTGAAGAATTTGCAAAGAAAAACAATTTATTAGTTTTAATTAACGGCGAATCAGTTGGTCAAGTAGCATCTCAAACTTTAGAAAGTATGAGCGTAGTTGAAGAAGTAACTAGAATACCAATTATTAGACCAGTTGCAACATACGATAAAGCAGACATAATTAAAATTGCAAAACAAATTGATACATACAATACATCAATTTTACCTTTTGAAGATTGTTGTACTGTTTATGTACCAAGAAGACCAGTAACTAAACCAAAGAGTCATATTTGTGAAGAATATGAACAAAATTATGATTTTGCTCCATTAATTAATGAAGCATTATCATCAATTTCAACTATTGTAGTTGATGCTAATAAAGATATTAAACTAGCTAATTATGGATTTGATTTTGTAAGTGCATATGAGGAGTGGAAAAATGATAACGAGTAGACAAAATCCAAGTATTAAAAAGTATTTAAAACTAAAACAAAAGAAATATCGTGATTTAGAAAACCAATTTTTAGTCTATGGCCATCATTTAGTGGAAATCGCTTTAAAAAGAGGTAATGTGGAGCAAATCATCACATCAGATGAAAATGCCTCCGGCTTACTTGTATCAAGTGAAATAATGGATGAGTTTAGTCAAACCGAAACTACTCTTGATATACTTGCAGTTTGTAATAAAACTGAAAATATCATAAAATCAGATAAAATATTAATACTTGACGATATTCAAGACCCAGATAATGCAGGAGCACTTATTAGAAGTGCTTCAGCATTCGGATTTAGACATATCATATTTAGTAATCGTAGTGCTGATTTTTATAATGAAAAAACAATTAGAGCTTCAAAAGGTGCAATCTTTGATGTTTATCATGAAAGAGTGCAACTACCAAATAAAATAAAAGAATTAAAAGAAGAAGGCTATACAATTGTTGGAGCTAGTGCTCATGGAGATATTCAAGTAGAAACAAGACCTAAAAAACTTGCGCTAGTTTTAGGTAATGAAGGAGCCGGTATTTCAAAAGAAATAACAAGACTATTAGACATTGAAACTACCATTGAAGTTGAAAACGTTGAAAGTCTAAATGTTAGTGTAGCAGGAGCTATATTAATGTATGAATGGAGAAAATAAATGAAAATAGCAAGTTATCTTGATTATTATGATTGGAGTTTAGATAAACAACTTAAACTTTTTAAAAATAATGGACTTGACCAGTTTATTGTAAGAAAAATTAACGGCAAGTCTTTTTTAGATTATCAAGATAACTTTAAAAAATATCAATTTTTATTAAAAAAACAAAAAGTGGGTCTTTTTGACCCACTACTTGATCCAATTGATTTATCAAAAGAAGAAGATATCAATAATTTGAAATTAGCAACCAAGTTTTGCCGAATGATTAAATGTCGTAACATCGCAATTAAAATTAAACAATTTAACAAAGATGTTACAACAACCGAATTAAAAGAATACTTTAAACAAATTATTAAAATTACGAAATCTAGAAACTTAATTATTAGACTAAGCGATGAAAATGATATGTTTATATATAATAAAATTGTAAATGAAATTAAATTAAGAAAAGTTAAAGTCATTTATAATCCAGTATCAATTTATCACAAAAACTATTCCCCGCAAACAGCATTTAGACTATTTACTAAAAAAATGCAAATTTGTGAAATAGCTGATACTAACGATCAAATGGAAGCTATTTTAGTAGGATATGGTGAAATTGATATTAAAGATATTTTTAAAAATTTATATGAAATTAGATTTAAAGGCCTAATTGCCCTTAATTCTAATTTAGATGAAGTTTTTGAAAACTTTGGCATTAATAAGTTAGATGTTGATAAGAAAGATAAAAGATCTAATATGAGAAAATATTTAGATACGATTCAAAAAATGGGATATGTTAAATACGACTCTGAAGAAGAAGTTCCATTTGAAGATATAATTGCTCATCAAATAAAACTACTTAAAATTGTGTTTAAATAAAAAAAGAAGACTTACTCGTCTTCTTCAATATTTTCAATAACTTCAATTTCAAAAGCTGGTTTTATTCCTGGAAGTTCATCAAATAGTTTACTAACATATAAGATGCCTTCTAGGTGATCATATTCATGTTGAAAGACAATAGCTGGATAACCACTAAGTCTTAGTGTTTTTGGTTCAAGTTTATTATTTTCAAGGTTGAAACTTAAAAACTTCATCTCAATTTCCCAGTGTCTTGGTGTTAGACCTTCAGTATCATAATCAACACTTAAACAACCCTCGCCACCTGGAAGATATGTCATTTCTTCTGAAAGGTATGTATATTCAGGGTTTATAACTACATATGAGTATAGTATTCCTTCAAAATCAAAATGAACAGCAAACATTCTTTTTAAAATATTTACTTGTGGTGCCGATATACCAACCGCGGCACGTAGTTTATATTTTTCAGAAATCTCTTCGTCTTGAGAGTTAATAATATACTCGTGTAAGTTCCTAGCCAAGCGTTTATCCGAAAATGACATCGGCACTTTAACTAAATTTGAAACTTTATTTAAATTTGGATGTCCATCGACAATTATATCTCGCATAGTTATCATTTAAATCACCATATTCATTATATCATAAGGAGAATATTATGGAAAAAATCTTGATTGTCTATTATTCAATATCACACCTTAATACATATAATTTACTTAAAAATAATTTAAAAGGAGATAATTATATCTTTTTTAATGTTATTAAAGATAATCAAGAAATGATTAATTTTGATGATTTTTCTAAAATTATACTTGCATCTGGCATTTATTTTAATAAAATGGGTGAAAACTTATATAATTTTATAAAAATCAATCAAAAAGAGCTGTTAACTAAAGAAGTTATATTTATTTTTACTTCAGGTATTAGAATTAATTACTATAAGTTAAAAATTAAAAAGACTTTATTAGAATTTGGTATTGAGTCTAAAACTTTTGGTACAAAAGCACTTGATACATATGGACCGCTTAAATTATTTGGTGGTATTAATAAAAAAAGACCAAATAAAGATGATATTAAAAAGTTAGAAGATTTTTTATTAGAAGTAGGATTTTTATGAGACTAGATAGACTATTATCAAATCTAAAATTTGGATCACGTCAAGAAGTAGTAGAGTTAATTAAAAAAGGGTTTGTTAGTATTAATGATAAAGTTATAACTAATCACTCTTTAAAAGTTGATCCAAATAAAGATATTATAATGGTAGGAGATGAAAAGATTTACTACAAAGATGAAATTATATTAGCTATGTATAAGCCGGTAGGCTATTTGTCTGCTAATATAGATAGTATGCATGAAGTTGTAGTTGATCTAATTGGTCCACCATACCATAGGCATGATTTTAAAATAGCTGGTCGTTTAGACTTAGACGCAGAAGGATTATTAATACTTACAACTTCAGGCAGTACAGTTCATCAAATTACTAATCCAAATAAAAAAGTAATTAAAAGATATTTAATAACTACTGATGATATAATAGATGAAATGTTACTAAAACGCCTACTTGAACCAATTAGAATTCTTGATGGTAATAATGAGTATTATCTTGCTAAGGCTTTAAGTGTTAACAAGGTAAGTAGTAATGAAGCATTAATTGAAATTGATACTGGTAAATACCATCAAGTTAAAAGAATGTTTAAAGCAATTGGTTATGAAGTAATAAATTTAAAAAGAATTAAAATCGGTAACTATAACTTACCTGATATAAAACCAGGTGAATATGTAGAAATAAAAAAGGAAGATATTTTATGACATTAGAGTTTTTAGAAAAATTAGATGAATTGATTTTAGAAATCCAAAAATCAAATCACATAAAAGAAATTCAAAAACTAGATAAAATAATTAATACTAAATATGTTGATTTGATTAATGATTTCAAAGTCAATCAAGAAAAGTTTAATGAAGTATATAAATACGGTAAATATCATCCTGAATATATGGATGTATTAAAATCATTTGGAACTTCTAAAGAAAACTTATATAATAAAGAAGAAGTAAAAAGATATTTTATATTGATAGAAGAGCTAAGAGAAAAACTGCAACACATCGTTGATAGTGTTGCTGTTGCAATCTCACCACTTGGTTTTAATAAAGGAGGTAATATTTGTGTCACAATCTAATCATACTGAAAGAGTAGCTTATATAGTCTCTTATACTAATAAAGGAATATTAAAAAGATTAAACCACCTACCAGTAGTAATTTCTTATCATTCACCAAATAATAAACAAGTATTAATTTATTTTGATAAAAAACATTTAGAATTTATTGAAACTCAACTTAAAAAAGCTAGAGGCTTTCAAGAAATGGAAGAATCCGCACTATTCCAAGAGGAAGTATATAATTTTTAAAAAGGCGATTATTTCGCTTTTTTTGTATGTATAAGTTTATACTTATATATTGAAAAATGAGTGTTAAGTGTTTTTACTTGACACCAAAACAATAATAGCGTATTATATAGAAGTAAAATTAATTAATAAGGAGTTGAAAGATATGGCAGTTAAAATTCGTTTACAACGTTTTGGTGCTAAAAAAAGACCATTTTACAGAGTAGTAGCAAGTGAATCAACAAGAGCAAGAGATGGTAAGTTCTTAGAAATTTTAGGTACTTACGATCCACTTAAAGGTGAAGTTCAAGTTGATAGTGAAAAAGTAGAAAAATGGTTATCAAATGGTGCCTTACCAACTGACACAGTTAAAAGCTTATTTAAAAAGCACAAAGTATTAGATAAATAAAGGGGGATTTAATAATGGCAATAGATTTTGAAAAATTAGTAATTGATATCGTAAAGCCATTAGTAGTTTACCCTGATGATGTAGTTGTTAAGATTTTATCAGATGATGATAATGAGATCTCAATTCAATTACTAGTTAATCCTGATGATTTAGGACGTGTGATTGGTAGAGGCGGCAGAATGGCAAATGCAATTAGAACTATTTTATATGCTGGCGGCACTATTGAAAACACAAGAATTAGATTAGATATTGATTCGTATTAATATGTATAGAATTGGTAAGATTATTAAAACTCATGGTATTAAAGGTGAAGTTAAAGTAGCCAAAATTGGCGACTTTGAACGTTTAATACCAGGAAAAGTCATTTACTTTTATGATAATAAAACTAAAGTTAATTTAACAATTGAGACAGTTAGAATGCAACAACAAATTTATTTAGTTAAATTTAAGGAATATAATTCACTAACAGAAGTTGAAAAAATTAAAGGTATTGATTTATTTACAGATGAAGATCCTAACTTATTAGAAGATGAGTTTACTCATCAAATGTTAATTGGAATGGATGTTATAACTATTGATAATATAAATGTTGGAAAAGTAGTAGATGTATTATCACTACCATCACAAGATATATTAGTTATCAAAGGTGAAAAGCCAAAAGAGATCTTAGTTCCGTTTTTAAAAGAGTTTATTGTCAAAGTAGAAGATAAAATAATAATTAAAGTAATTGAGGGAATGCTATGATAATAGATATTATTACAATATTTCCTGAAATGTTTACCTCATTTTTATCTACCTCAATTGTTAAAAGAGCAATTGAGTTAGAACAAATAACGGTAAACTTACATCAATTAAGAGATTATTCTCATAATAAACATCGTAACATTGATGACACTCCATATGGAGGTGGTGTAGGCATGTTAATGACATTTCCGCCGATATATGATGCCATTATGAGTTTAAAAAAAGAAAATACTAAAGTAATCTATTTATCCCCACAAGGACCAATACTAAATCAAGGCATGGCCTTTGATTTAGCTAAAAATGAACACTTAATTTTATTATGTGGTCATTACGAGGGAGTAGATAATAGAGTATTAGAGTTAGTTGATTATGAAATATCAATTGGCGATTATATTTTAACTGGTGGTGAGCTACCAGTTATGATATTAATTGATGTACTAGCAAGACTAGTTCCAGGAGTTATTTTAGAAGAGTCAGTTGTAGAAGATTCACTGACTGATGGGCTTTTAAAATATCCTCAATATACTAAACCACGCAGTTATAAGGGATATGATGTTCCTGATGTGTTATTATCAGGTCATCACGAAGAAATTGCTAAATGGCGTAAGAAAATGAGTTTAATTACAACTTATGAAAAACGTCCAGATTTATTAGAAAAAAAGGATTTAACAGAAGAAGAATTATTAATAGTTAAATCAGTTAAAGAAAAATAACTAATATGTTATAATAATTAAGTATGAAAAAAAGCACAGTAGTCCAATGCCCATATTTAGGTAAGAATACTGGAAGTAAGAAAGGTGATATTTATGTCAAGACCAAAAGGACAAGCATTATTAGCAGCAGTAACTAATGAATATCTTAAAACTGATATCCCACCATTTGGTGCTGGAGATACAGTAAGAGTAAATGTTCTTATTAGAGAAGCTAACCGCGAAAGAATCCAAGTATTCGAAGGTCTCGTGATCAAAAGACAAGGTGGAGGAATTTCTGAAACTTTTACAGTAAGAAAAGTTTCTTACGGAATCGGTGTTGAAAGAACTTTCCCAGTTCATGCTCCAACGATAGCATCAATTGAAGTTGTTCGTCGTGGTAAAGTTAGAAGAGCTAAACTACACTATATTCGTAAATTGTCTGCGAAAGCGGCTAGAATTAAAGAAAAAAGATAAGTTAATAAATGCTTATAATAAAATGGCTGCCTGTCAGCCATTTTTTCTTTTATTAAAAAAATATAAGTATTTGTAACAATATGAAAAATTTTCAGTAAATATACTTATATTGATTGAAAGCATTTTCATAAAATGTTATAATTATAATGTATATTATAAAAGTATAAGGGGGGTTATATATATGAGTAATAATGTTACAATTTATGATGTTGCAGCCGCATCTGGCTACTCTCTTGCTACTATTTCAAGAGTTTTAAACCATCCAGAAAAAGTAAGACCTGCAACTAGAGAAAAAGTATTAAAAGTAATTGAAGAATTAGGTTATCGTCCAAATATGATTGCTAGAGGCCTTGCCTCAAGAAGAACTACTACAGTTGGTGTAATAATTTCTGATATTACAAGAGCATCAGTAGCTGAGATGATCGGTGGAATTATGGATATTTCAGATACTTATGATTATTCTATTAAAATATTTAGTATCCATGATGATGTTAGAGTAAAAGAAGTTATGAAAAACGTAATAGCTGAACAAGTTGACGGTGTATTATATCTTAATGATGAGTTATCAGAAGACTCAAATAATGAAATTAAAGAAGCATTAAGACAAGGAAATATCCCGTTTGTTTTTGCTAACGTGATTGCTGATGAAAAACAAACGGCATCAGTAGTTATTGATTACTTAAAAGCAAGTTATGAAATGACTAAGATGTTAATTAACCAAGGTAAGAAAAATATCTACCTACTTTCAACAGCTAGAAGATATACAGTTAACGTAGCAAAAGAAAATGGTTATACAAAAGCAATGAACGAACACGGATTAGAACCAATGATCTTTAGAACTAGTGGTGATACATCAATTAATGAGGCTCATTTTAATGAGTTCTTTAATGGAAAAGAAATTGATGCTGCAATCGCAGTTAGAAACTCGATTGCTGTTTCATTTTTAAATGTTGCCATTAATAAAGGTTACAATGTTCCAAATGATATATCACTTGCTAGTTTTCAAAATACTAGATATGCACTACTGTCAAGACCTAAATTAACAGTTATTGATATTCCGGTTTATGATATTGGGGCAGTAGCGATGAGACTTTTAACTAAGTTAATGGAAAGAAAAGCAGGCGATGTAGGAAATACAAGAATTATATTGCCACACTCAATTATTGAAAGACAGTCAACTAAACATTAATATATAAAATACAACTTGTTTAGACTTAAGGAGAAGAAAATGAAATTATTTGATGAATTACTGTGGCGAGGCATGATTAAAGATGTAAGTGATTATGACTTAGCCCAAAAAAGAATTAATGAAGAAAAATTAAGATTTTATATTGGATTTGACCCAACAGGTCAATCTTTAACAGTTGGTCATTTAGTTCAAATTGTAAGAATGCGCTTAATGCAACTTCACGGTCACATCCCAATTGTTTTAATTGGCGGTGCAACCGGCCAAATTGGTGATCCAAGAGAAGTTGGAGAAAGAAAGTTAATTACAATTGAAGATGCACTTAATAATGCAAAACTAATTGAACAACAAATTAATAAGTATTTAGATCCAAAGGAAACAATTTATGTTAATAACTACGATTGGATTTCTAAAATTAGCTTAATTGATTTTTTAAGAGACTATGGTAAACATTTTAATGTTAACTATATGCTAGCAAAAGATATTATTGCATCAAGACTAGACTCAGGTATATCATATACTGAATTTAGTTATATGATACTTCAAAGTTTAGACTATGTTCACTTATATCAAAACTATGATTGCCAAATGCAATTTGGCGGAAGTGACCAGTGGGGTAATATTACAGCAGGATTAGAACTAATTAGAAAAATGATTGGTGAAAATGATGCAATTGGTATGTCTAGCCCATTACTACTTAAATCTGATGGTCAAAAGTTTGGTAAAAGTGAAGGTGGTGCTATTTGGTTAGACCCAGAACTAACATCACCATATGAAATGTATCAATACTTTTTAAATACAGCTGATGAAGATGCACCAGAAGTATTAAAAAAATTAACACTACTACCAATTGATGAAATTGCAAGACTAGAAAAAGCAATTAAAGAAAAGCCAGAAGAAAGAGAAGCTCAAAAGGTACTAGCTAGAGAAATTACAACATTCGTTCACGGAGAAGAAGCCTTTAAAGAAGCACTAGCTATTACTGAGGCTTTATTTAGTGGTGAGTTTAATGATCTAAACGAAAACAGCTTCAAAACGCTTGCCAAAGCGTTAGAAGGTGTTAAAGTAGAGGAAAACACACCACTAGTTGACGCACTTGTTTTAACTAAATTAGCTAGCTCAAAACGTGAAGCACGTGAGTTTATTTCAAATGGCGCGATTAGTGTAAATGATGAAAAAATTCAAGATACATATTATGAACTAACAAGTCTTAAAGCCCTTCATAAAAACTTTATAATTTTAAAACGTGGGCGTAGACGTCACGCAGTGATATATTTTAAATAAAAATGTATTTAATACTATATAACCCCATTTCAAGAAATGGGGCCAACACTGGTGTTGTTGAAAAGTTAATTAAAAAGATGAAAAAGAAAAATGAATCAGTCAAAGTTCAAAGTTTACTTGAAATTGATGATCATAAAGCTTTTCTTGCATCACTTGATCCAAATGTTAAAATTATTATTGTCGGAGGCGACGGTACATTAAATAGAATTGCTAACCAAGTTGCCGAAGTTGATAAATTACCAGAAGTATATTTATATAAAGCTGGTACCGGCAATGATTTTAGAAGATCAATTAAAAAAAGAGGTAAGTTAATTAGAATAGATCAATATCTAACTAACTTACCATATGTTACTTTTGGTGATAAAAAACGTTATTTTTTAAACGGAGTTGGACTAGGCTTTGATGGCCTAGTTTGTCACTTAGTTGAAGAATCTAGAGCCAAAAAAACTAAAACCAACTTTTATCAAAGTGTCTTTCAAGCTTTAAAGATATATGAAAAAGTTGATTTTGAACTTGAAATTGATGGCATTAACCACGAATTTAAGGACGTTTGGTTTGCTTCGATTATGAACTCGAAATACTTTGGCGGTGGCATGAGAGTTGCACCTAAAGCAGACCGCGAAAGTGATGAGCTGCAAGTAGTAATTGTTCATGGTATAAAAAAAGCAACAATCGCTTTAATATTTCCAATTATTTACTTAGGTTGGCATACTAAAATTAAGGGAGTAACGATATTACCAGGTAAGAGAATCAACGTTAAATCAGTTCATCCAACTTTTATGCAAGTTGATGGGGACGTTGTTGCAAACTTAAGTAATATACAAATTATAAAATAAAGGAGAAAATTATGTATTGTTCAAATTGTGGAGCCAAAGTAGGCGACAGTAAATTTTGTTCCAACTGCGGTATGGAACAAAAAAGATCAACTCAAAATACAAATGATCCATTTGCATATCAATACCAGAAGCAAGCTGAACCAACTTCAAACGCTGCACTTATACTTGGAGTAATATCACTATTTTTTTCAGGTATTATTTTAGGAATAGTAGCTATTGTACTGTCTTTTAGACCAGAAGCAAAAAATGCAACAGCAGCTAGAGTGTTAGGTATTATTGGGCTAATCGGTGGAATTATATCCATAGTATTAATGATTGTTTTATCAGCAACTATATAAAGATATTTAAATACAATAATACCTCCTTGTATAACTTGGAGGTATTTTTTTATTCAAAATTCAAGTTTTTTGGATATGATATAATATTATAGGAAATGAGAATGCTTAAAAGAAGGTCAACAATTTACAAAAAATATATATTTCCAGCTATTGGTGAATGATAGGAACTTCACTTTATGTGTTAGGAGATACCAGCTTAGTTGGCAGAAGATTAGGGGCAATTGGACTTGCCTCTTTAAATGTATCAATACCACTAATTAGTAAAGCTTATGGTAAAAGACGTAGGGATATGAAAGTATATTATGCTAAAATAGCTGCCTTTGGAGCAGTAGTAGCAGGTTTATTAATTACAGCTATTGGACTTTTAATACCTGAGTATTTAGCAATGGCTTTTGTTGCAAATGAACCAGAAATTATTAAAAATGCTGCCTACGGAATTAGACTATATTTTCTAGCATTTCCGCTAGTAGGAGTTAACTTAGTAATTACTATTTATTTGCAAAGTCAAAAACAAACAACTAAAGCTTTTATCTTTAGTTTATTAAGAGGATTAATATTAATTATTATATTGTTATTAATATTAACTCCAACTTTAAAAATACCAGGTGTTTGGCTAGTAATGCCAATCACTGAGATTATTGCATTAGGAGTCGGCTTAATTCTTGTTAGAAATAGAAAACTAAAAACCAGATAAATATAGATAATAAAAAAGGAGAAGTTTTAAAATTTCTCCTTTTTTAATATTATTTATTTCTTACGTCCTAAACCGACTTTGTGATAAACTCTTTCAAGTTTACGATTTGAAATTATTATTGCGCGGTCTCGACCTTTGTTTAAGGCTTCATCGAGTTCTTTACTGTTAATAATTTCTTTATATTTTTCTTGGATTGGTGTTAGTTTTTGAACTATTAACTCACCTAAATCTACTTTTAGATCACGATATGTTTTACCACTATAATTTTGTTCTATTTCCTTTATTGAAAGTCCTGAAAATTCCGAATAAATAGTTAATAAGTTTGAAATACCTGGTTTATTTTCCT
>JAAYNT010000066.1 GCA_012520715.1 Acholeplasmataceae bacterium | reverse complement strand
TTTTTAGAAGTTTTAATTTTTATTCTAGAATCGGTAACTTATCATATCGCATTTGGGAACGAATTAAAAGCCAAATCACGTGGTATCTGGCAAATTTATCTATATTCATTTGTCGCCAACTTATTATCATTTGGTGTTGGTAGTTTGTTGTTATTTCTTTTATAAAATAACCGAAACTTGCACATATTATAATTATTTGATATAATACTTGAAGTCAATGGAAGGTGACCGAGCTTAAACGTCGTTTAGGTTAGGAAAGTCCATGCTAGTACTAGCTGCGATGCTAGTAGTGATTGTGCTTGAGGAAACAATAACTCAAGGTACTACATTTAGTAGTAACGGCGGATCTTTTAACCCTCGTGGTTAAAAGCCATAAAGTGCCACAGAGACTAAACTAACAGCAATGTTAGAGTGAAAAGGGTAAACCCCGCAAACTAGCAACCCAAATATTGGTAGGGGCACATTAAAGCGCGAAATGAAGCGACTTTGATGCTCAAAAGAGAGATAAATGGTCACACTACGAAAGTAGAACAGAACATGGCTTATGCACATTGACTAAAAAAAGGAACGCTAAATTTTAGCGTTCTTTTTTTGATTTGATTAATCTACTAATTAACTTTTGCGTTTCAACAACAATAACTGGTGTTATTGATAAGGCTAAAACTATTAACCACTCAACTAAATTAAGTGAAGATAGATGGAAAATCTCTCTTGTAAATGGAAATACTATTGTTAGAAGTTGTAATGCTAAACTTAAAACAAATGCTCCTATTAAAAACTTATTAACTTTTGATTTTAAAATTGATTTTTGTTGTGATTTAATATTAAAGGCATGGAATAATTGTGATAATGCTAAGACCATAAATGTCATAGTAGAAGCATTCATAAGTCTTGATGCTCTTAATAACTCCGCATCTTGAAGCTCCGCTTGAGTTGCTGGATATATGAAAAATCCAATTACAAAAGCTGCAAATGATAACACACCTAACATAACACCTTGCCAGCCAATTTTAATTCCAAGTCCACCAGCGAAAAATGATTTGCTGGCGTCTCTTGGTTTTTCTTCCATAATATTATCTTCTCTAGGTTCAAGTCCAATAGCAATTGCCATTAAGGAGTCAGTTACTAAGTTAACCCATAAAATTTGAACAGCAGTTAAGGTAGTAACGGCACCACCAAAGATAAATGCACCAATTAAAGTACCTAAGAATATAGTAACAATTTCACCGATATTACAACTTAGTAAGAAGTGAATTGCTTATTGAATATTAGCATAAATCCCTCTACCCTCACCAACCGCATTAACAATGGTTGTAAAGTTATCATCAACTAAGACCATATCAGCGGCTCCTTTAGAAACTTCAGTCCCCGTAATACCCATTGCAATGCCGATATTAGCAGTTTTAAGTGCTGGTGCATCATTAACACCATCACCAGTCATGGCAACGATGTTGCCTTGGTTTTTCCAAGCTTCAACAATTCTTACTTTATTTTCTGGACTTACTCTTGCGTATACTTTAATTGTTTTAAGTTTTTCATAAAACTCTTCATCAGATAATAAATCAAGCTCTAATCCAGAAATAGCAATATCATCCTCACTTGTTATAATATTTAAATCTTTAGCAATCGCTAAAGCCGTGTTTTTATGATCTCCTGTAATCATAATAACACCAATTCCAGCTTTATATGAAACTTCAATTGCGTCTTTTACTTCCGGTCTTGGTGGGTCTATCATCCCCACTAAGCCAACAATTTCAATCTCACGTTCTAATACGTCATGTGTTAGCTCATCAAGTGGAATATTTTTATCAATCTTTTTAAATCCAACTGCTAGAACTCTTAGCGCTTCGCTAGTCATTTCTAAGTTGGCATTTTCAAATTCTTTAATTACATCACCTGAAGAAGTAGAACGACTTAACATCACATCAGGAGCGCCTTTAATGATGGCATATCTGCCATCTTCAAAGTCATGAACTGTTGTCATTAGTTTTCGCTCTGAGTCAAATGGAAGTTCATGAATTCTTGGAAATTCATTAACTATTTTAATTGGATCATCGTTAGTTAAAATTGCTAAATCAATAAATGCAACTTCAGTTGGATCACCAATTTTAGTATAATTATTATCATCATCTAAATTAACTTTAGTATCATTACATAAAACACCGTAACTAATTAATTGATGTAAGTCTTTATCTAAGCTTTGATCAACTGTTAAATCTTTAAACTTATGATTATAATAAACTTTAGTAACCGTCATTACATTTTGGGTAAGAGTCCCTGTTTTATCACTACAGATAATAGATGTAGAGCCTAGTGTTTCAACTGCTGGCAAGCTCTTCATAATCGCTTTTTGTCTAGCAAGATTTTGCATCCCAAGCGCTAATGTGATTGTAATAATGGCAGGAAGCCCCTCTGGAATTGCTGCAACAGCTAGTGCTACTGATGTCATTAATGAATCTTTCCAAACTAACCAAGTAATTGGTGATTGATCCATTAAGTAGTGTTGTGTAATATTGATTGCAAATATTAATACTGTAATAATAATAGCAATCACTGCTAAAATCTTACCAAGCTGGGCAATAGATTTTTGCAGTGGTGTTTGATCATTTTTAGATACTTGAATCATCTTAGCAATTTTACCAATTTCAGTATTCATTCCAGTATTTACAACAATTCCAACTCCGCGTCCATATGTAACTACAGTTGACATGTACGCTGAGTTAATCCTGTCACCTAAGGCAATTTCTTCACTATCTAAAGTAATAACCTTTTTATCAACTGGAACTGCTTCACCAGTTAATGCAGATTCATCAACTTTTAAATTAACTGACTCTAAGATTCTAATGTCAGCTGGTACATAATCACCAGCTTCAATTAAAACAATATCACCAATGACAATATCACTAACATCAATTATCATCTCAATTCCATCACGCAATACTTTAGCGTGAGGAGAAGACATCTTTTGAATTGATTCTAATGCTTTTTCAGCTCTTGCTTCTTGAAATAGACCAAGAAAAGCATTTATTAAAATAATCGCAATTACTAATGCCCCTTCCCAGTAGTCACTTGTGGCAAAACTGATAATGGCTGCAATTAGTAATATTGCGATCATAAAGTCTTTTAATTGGTCAAAAAAACGTAAGAATAAACTTCTTTTCTTACCTTTTTCTAATTCATTTTTACCGTTTTCGTTAATTCTTTTGTTAACCTCGACTTGTGTTAATCCTACTTTTAAATCACCATTAAAATGATTTACTAACTCCTCTTTAGACATTTGATGGTATTTCATGTAATCATCCTCCTAAATAAAATAAAAAACCTCAAAAAAAGATTGAGGTCTTGTTACAAGCGGACTTGAAATTAACCGGGTCAAGGTGACCGTGCTGACGATTAATTTAGAATTAACTACTCCCCTCGCCAATTATTTTATCATAATTTAATGTTTTTGCCAATTATATTATTTAATAATAAATAATAAGATATTGTCGCTATAATTGCTAGATTATGATATAATACTTGTAAATATAGTAAAATACATATATAATATATTTTGTATAAAAAGGAGAGATATTTTTAAATGGAAGATTCAAACCCGCGAAGTAGTAAAGGTAGTGTTCCAATCGGGGAGGTTATAAAATGATTTCACCAATTGCAGCTATCATTATAATTATTACACTTATTATATTAAGTGGTGTTGTTAGTTCAACAGAAGCAGCCTTTTTTGCTTCAAGTCCAGCTAAGATTGAAGAGCTGGCTACAAAAGGCAAAAAAAGAGCCGTTGTTGTCCAAAACATGCTACTTAAACCAAATTTATTTTTATCAACAATTCAAGTTATTAATACTTTAATTGCTTTTGTAAACGGTGCGATTGCTAGTGCCGCTTTTAATTCGACTATTTTAGGCTGGTTTAATGTTACAGCTGGTCATCCACAATATAACTTATATACAGCTCTTGTTACAACAGCTGTAACAGTATTTTTATTATACTGGCAAATTATATTTGCAGAATTAGTTCCAAAAAGAATTGGAATGAAGTGGCCAGAAAAAGTATCAATGATTTTTGCTAGATTTATTCAAATCATTTACTATGTAATGTGGCCATTTGTTTGGTTTTTAACTATTTCAACCGGATTTTTCGCAAGATTCTTTGGTGTTAAACCAGGTGATGAAGTTAAAAATGTCACTGAAGAAGAAATTAGACTCTTAGTTGCTGCTAGTACTGAAAAAGGTGGCATCGATGAAGAAGAAGGCGAAATGATCGATAATATCTTTGAGTTTGATGATACAATGGTATCAGAAATTATGACTCATAGAACTGAGATCACTGGAATTCCAATAACGGCCACAAAAGAAGAAGTATTAGAGCTTGTTGTTACTGATAAATTTACTAGATATCCTGTTTATGAAGACACGATTGATAGTATTATAGGAATTATCCATGTTAAAGATATCTTAAAAAATATGGTTCAAAAGAAACCATTTAGTTTAGAAAAATTAATTAGAACACCTTACTTTGTACCTGAATCTAAAAAGATTAATGACATGTTTAAAGAAATGCAAAAAGACAAAATTCACATCGCAGTCGTAATTGATGAATACGGTGGAACCGCTGGAATTGTTACAATCGAAGATGTGATTGAAGAAATTGTTGGTGACATTGATGATGAGTACGATGACTTTGAAAAAGAAATTCAAGAATTATCATCAGATCAGTATGAAATTGATGGTCTATCAGATATCGCAGACGTTGAAGACGTCTTAGAAGCTGATTTACCAGTCGATGATTATGACACATTATCTGGTTTTATGATCGGTTTACTTGAAAGATTACCAGATGATGATGAGAAAGTATCAATTATTTATCACAATTACAAGTTTGAATCACTTGAAATTCATGATATGGTTATTACTAAAGTATTAGTAACTAAAATTGATCTACCAGAAGAAGATGAAGAAGAATAGACAGTCGCTTGGCTGTCTTTTTTTATTATCTGATAAATGAATTGCTAAGTAGATGTTTCTAATATTATTTGTTATAATATTAATTAAGATGATATGATGTAAAACTACATATAAAATAGTTTAAGGAGGCAACAATGAAATACGACAAACAAGTAAAATATACTAATAAAATTGCTAAGATGGTAAATAATGAAGGAATCGTCTTACTTAAAAACGACCAAAACTTATTGCCACTTAGTGGTAAGATCAATTTATTTGGAAGAATCCAATTTAATTACTATAAAAGCGGTACTGGATCTGGAGGATTAGTTAACACTCCTTATGTTTATAGTTTATTTGATTTAATGGATTCAAGCCCTTTAATAAAGCTTAATAAAGGGCTTGTATCTAAGTATCAAGAATTTATTAAAGACCATCCTTTTAATAAAGGAAATGGTTTTTGGGCTAGTGAACCATGGAGTCAAGTTGAAATGCCTATTACACTTGATGATGCTAAAGAAGCTAAAAAATTTAGTGATGTAGCAGTTATTGTAATTGGTAGAACTGCTGGTGAAGACAAAGATTTTTTAAATGTAGCGGGATCATATCAACTTAATCAAGTTGAACGTGAAATGATTAAAAATGTTAGACAAGTCTTTGATAAAGTAGTATTAGTTCTAAATGTAGGAACTATTATTGATATTAATCCAGTTGTTGACTTAGTTGATTCAATTGTACTTGGTTATCATGGCGGTTTTTACGGAGCGGTATCACTTTATGAAGTGTTAACAGGTATGGCAAGACCAAGTGGATCACTACCTTTTACAATCTTAAAAGATATTAATAAAGATATTACTAGTAAAAACTTTGGAACTAAAAAAACAGTTTATGAAGAAGATATTTATGTAGGATATCGTTATCATAATACTTTTATGGAAGATAATATTTTATATCCATTTGGATATGGACTAAGTTACTCTAAGTTTAATATCTCAAACTTAAAAGTATCAAGAAATATAAGTAAACTTAATGTATCACTAGAGTTTCAAAATAAATCCGATGAATATGATAATAAAACAATCTTTTTCTACTTGGAAATGCCACAAGGCAAGTTAGGTAAGCCAAAATATGAATTAGTTCATTTTTATAAACCAACAAGGCTTGTTGGAAAAACAACGATTAAAACTAATTTTGATTTATTTGATGTTGCAAGTTTTGATGATAAAGGCTTAGTTAAGAAAAATAGTTTCGTCTTAGAAAAAGGAAACTACATATTACACGTTGGCTTTTATATTGGTGATAAGAAGTTAAGCTATGAGTTTCAACTAAACAAAGATATATTATTTGATGAGTTAACAGCTATTCCAATTGAGACTAAATTTAATAGACTTACTAATAATAACTTCAGTGAAGTTTATGAGGAAGTAGAATTAGTTATAAATCCTCGCAATTTATTAGTACCTAAAAACAGCTATAAACCTAATAATTACACATTTAATGATTTAGTCTTAGGCAAAATAAGCGCAAATAAACTAGTTGAAGGACTAAGTGATGAGGATTTAACACATATTGTTAAAGGTGAAGGAATGAGTAGTCCCAAAGGCACTCCGGGCATCGCCGGAGTGACGGGAGGCATTACTAAAGACCTTCAATTAAAAGAAATCCCAATTATCGCATATAGCGATGGTCCATCAGGAATTAGAATGGACTCAGGCTTTTTAGCCTCAAGTATTCCAAATGGGGCATTAATTGCATCAAGCTTTTCACAAGAACTAGTAGAGTTATTATTTATGGCTGTCGGACTAGAGATGAAAAGATATAATATCGATATCTTACTTGCCCCAGGTATGAATATATATCGCAATGTATTAAATGGCCGTAACTTTGAATATTTTTCTGAAGATCCAATTGTTTCAGGAAAAATGGCCGCAAGTGTTATAAGAGGATTACAATCACAAGGAAGAGATGGATCACTTAAACACTTTGCATGTAACAATCAAGAGACTCATCGTTTTACAAATGAAGTAATAGTATCTAATAGAGCCTTTAGAGAAATTTATTTAAAAACATTTGAAGTTGCTATTAAAGAAGGAAACGCAAGAGTAATAATGTCATCATATAACTATGTTAACAATTATCATACCGTATCACATCCATATTTTTATAATCATATTTTAAGAAATGAATTAGGTTTTGAAGGAATCTTAATTAGTGATTGGTGGGCTCATACTAATAGAACTGATGAAAAATTAGATAAATCACAATTATCTAAAATGATTAGCGCTCATCATGATTTATATATGGTTGTTGGCGATACAACTAAATATAATGATGACTTACTAGAGCAATTATCAAAAGGAAATCTAACTAGAGATAACCTTGCAAGTGTTGTAAGTAATATGTTAGAATACTTCGCAGAATTAAAACGTAATCAAAAAGATATGGAAAAAGCAAGAAAGGACTTTAATGAAGATATCTTAAATCTTAAAACATATCAAATTAACGGAGTTAATTATGATGATTTAGTAATAGAAGCTACTTTAGATGAAAATACTAAATCAAAACTACCAGGCGGTAGTGAGTTAATAATTAAACAAAATAAAGGTTTAATATTAACAGATGATGGTATTGTTCATATTATAAAGCCGATTACTAAGGAAAAAGAGTTTGATATTGATAAGGACTTAAAACCAATCGAAGTAGATTATTCACACGGAAGTAGAACTTCAATTTACAAGCAAACAAAAGAAGATGCTCCAGAATATAGACACTTTAAAATTAATATTAAAGAACCGGGTAATTACGTAATATCTTTTGAGTTAATAAATAACGCAAAAGATCTAGCTCAAACTTCATTTAGTATTTATTTTAATGAAGAGTTTGATCAAACGTATACCTTTGGTAGCTTTGAAGATGTTTTAACATCTAGATTAATTAAATGGTTTAAAAAAGGTATTCATACTTTTTCAATAAAATATAGTCAAAAAGGTTTATATTTTAATGAAATATATATTGAAAAACACTGGTAATTAAATAAAACAATATCAAAAAAAAGACTATCTCGCGATAGTCTTTTATATTAATTAATTATTTTTTTACTTACTTAACTGCAGCAAATGCATTAGCAATTAATTCGTAATAAGTATCAGTTACAACTGTTACACCAGCGATTGCATCAGCAGGAGCAGTAGATTTTTGAGTTGCAACTACGTCTGCAGAAATTTTAGCAACTTGTTCGAACCATTCTAATTCGTTGTTATCTTTTAACCATGCTTTGTATCCTTCGATAGTTCCTTCATCGCCTTCTTCTAAAGTAGCTTGGTAATCAAGATAGTGCATTCTGTATTCGAATCCTAGTTCTTGTTTAGTTTTTTCATTCCAAATAAGACCTTTTTCGCCGTCTACTTTAGATTGTCTAGTATCAATAACGATTTCAGTAGCTTTACCTTCTTTATTAAATGTTGCTTCAACAAAGTAAATTTCAGCTGCTCCACCTTTTGATAATCCAGTTTTGAATACTACAACTTTACCAGCTCTTGCATTTTCAACAGCTTGTTTAGCTAATTTAATATAGCCACCGTCTTTTAATGTTACACCAGCAACGTTATCGATTCTTTCAGCACCGTCAGCATCTTTAGTTAATGTAAGTGAATCAACACCATCTTTTAACCATTTAGCTTCTAATAATTCTGCTTGTTCGAACCATTCTTTTTCTGAAGTTTTTCCTTCAACTACTTTCCAAGCACCATCTTTAAATTCATATCTTGGGCCAACATCTTTCATGCCGTAATCGAATTTTAATTCTTTTTTAGTTTTTTCATTCCAATTAACAGCTGTGATTACTTCGCCTTCTTTAACTGCTGAACCTTGTAGTGCATCAATGTAAAATTTGCTAATTTTACCATTTTTAATTGTAACTGTAACTGATGTTACCATTGGTGCTCCACCGTGTTCTGTAACTTCAAATGCAGTAAATTCACCGTCAACATCAAATTTTTCTCCGCCTTTACATGCAACTAATGCTAATGCTGCAACAAAGATAAATATCATTGCAAAAAATCTTTTCATATTCCTTTTCCTCCTTGTTTTTTACAAATGTGAATAGTTTTACTTAACCATATTTTATTATAGACCAAAGTAAGAAAAATTGCAATACTTTTAATAATAAAAGTGGCTCAATAATGATTGAAATCGCTATCACGAAGCCTACTTATATATTATATATTTATTTTAATAGAATATTATAATAAAAAATGATAAAATACAATAGAAAGAGGTTTACATAATACATGAAGATTGACAATAAAACATTAAATGAAAAACAAAATAGAATAAGAAACTTCTCGATTATTGCTCATATTGACCATGGAAAGTCAACTTTAGCCGACAGACTATTAGAATATACAAACTCAGTAGAAAAACGTGAGATGAAAGATCAAGTCTTAGATTCAATGGATCTAGAACGAGAAAGAGGAATAACAATTAAATTAAATGCTGTTGAAGCTGTTTATAAGGCTGATGATGGCAATGAATATGTTATGCATTTAATTGATACTCCTGGTCATGTTGATTTTACTTATGAAGTTTCAAGATCACTTGCTGCCTGTGAAGGAGCTATTTTAGTTGTGGATGCAGTTCAAGGTATTCAAGCTCAAACGCTTGCTAATGTTTATTTAGCATTAGATAACGATTTAACAATCTTACCAGTTATTAATAAAATTGATCTACCTAGTGCTGATCCTGATAGAGTTAAAGAAGAAATTGAAACAGTTATTGGTATTCCAACTGATGATGTTGTCTTAGCAAGCGCTAAAGACGGAATTGGAATTAAAGAAATACTTGAAATGATTGTAAGAGATGTACCTGCACCTAAAGGTGATGCATCAGCTCCACTTCAAGCTTTAGTATTTGATTCATTTTATGATCCTTACCGTGGCGTAATTCCACTAGTAAGAGTTAAAAATGGAACAATTAAAAAAGGCGATAAAATAAAACTAATGGCTTCAAATGAATCATATGAAGTTGTAGAAGTTGGAGTATACTCACCACACATGGTCCAAAGAGATATCTTAGGACCTGGATCTGTTGGATATTTAGTAGCAACCATTAAAGATATTTCTAATGTTAAAGTCGGAGATACTATTACCCATACAACTAACTTTGCAAAAGAACCACTACCAGGTTATAGAAATCTAAACCCGGTTGTTTTTTGTGGTCTATATCCGGTCGATAATGATGATTATCACGACTTAAAAGAAGCATTAGAAAAATTAAAGTTAAATGATTCATCACTTATTTACGAACCAGAAACATCACAAGCTTTAGGCTTTGGGTTTAGATCTGGCTTTTTAGGACTACTTCATATGGAAATTATTCAAGAGAGAATTAGAAGAGAATTCGGTGTTGAATTAATTGCTACAGCTCCATCAGTTATATATCATGTATATTTAACAGACGGAACAATGATTGAAGTTGATAACCCATCAGCCCTACCTGAACCACAAATGATTGATAGAATAGAAGAACCGATTGTTAAGGCAACAATTATGTCTCCTGAGACATATGTTGGTGCCATTATGGAAATTTGCCAAAACAAACGCGGTAAATTTATCACAATGTCTTATATTGATAAATCAAGAGTATCAATTGTATATGAACTTCCTTTATCAGAAATTGTTTACGACTTTTTTGATAAATTAAAAAGTGCAACTAAAGGATATGCGTCATTTGACTATGAACTTGCTGGATATCAAGAATCTAAACTTCAAAAGTTAAATATATTATTAAATGGTGAAGTAATTGATGCCCTAGCAGTAATAGTGCACAGAGATTTTGCATACCGCAGAGGTAAACAAATTACTGATAAAATGGCAGAATTAATTCCAAGACAAATGTTTGAAATTCCAGTTCAAGCATCACTTGGTTCAAAAATCATTGCTAGATCAACAATTAGAGCAATGCGTAAAGACGTCTTAGCTAAATGTTATGGTGGGGACGTTTCAAGAAAGAAAAAACTACTTCAAAAACAAAAAGAAGGAAAGAAGAAGATGAAAGCAATCGGACGTGTAGACGTCCCGCAAGAAGCATTTATGGCAATTCTTGCACACGGTGATGACTAGATGTTAGGACTTTATATTCATATTCCTTTTTGTAAACATCACTGTCATTATTGTGACTTTGTTAAAACAGTTCCAAGAAACCAAAAAGTAGTAGATAACTATATTAATAAGTTAGTCGAAGAGATTAATTCCTATAAAAATTATTTTGATAAAATTGATACAGTTTTTATTGGTGGAGGAACCCCAAATTTCATTAGTGATGATAGTTTAATTCAAGTTTTAGAAGCTCTAAAACCAATTAAAACAAAAGAGTTTACAATTGAAATAAATCCTGAATCATATACAGAAAAACAAGGTCAAATCTTTGTAAAATATGGTATCAATAGAGTATCTATTGGTGTACAAACTTTCAATGAAGAAAGATTAAAATTTCTTAATAGAGCACACACTAATAAAGACGTTATCAATGCGATTTCCAGTCTAAAGATACTAGGAATAGAAAACATCAGTATTGACTTAATATTTGCAATACCAGGTCAACAATTATCTGATATAGAACACGATTTAAATGAGGCAATTAAGTTAGATATAAAACACATGTCATACTACTCGTTAATACTTGAAGAAAACACATATTTCCACTATCTTTATAACCGCGGATTATTTAGTGAAGTTAGTGAGGATTTAAGTGGAGAAATGCTTGAAAACATTATTAGAAAACTAGAAGAAAATGGTTTTGAATATTATGAGATATCTAACTTTTCTAAACCTGGTTTTAGATCAATTCACAATCAAATTTATTGGAAATTTGATGATTATATTGGAGTTGGTTTAGGTGCTCATGGCAAATTAGATGGCGTTAGATATTATAATGAAAGAGCATTAAACAAATATTTAAAAAACACTTTATATGAAAAAGTTGAACTGTCCACTGATGATATGATCTCTGAAGAAATGATTATGGGACTACGTTTAATTAGTGGCATAAATATTAGTAATGTTGAATCAAAATACAACATAAATCTACATCAAAAGTTTCCACAAATAAAGGAGATGATTGATTTGAAATTATTAACTGAAGAAAGTGGTTATTTAAAATTAACCAAAAAAGGACTTTTTTTAGGTAATCAAGTCTTTCAAATATTTATATGATTTACACACTTAGAGGCTTTGAATATTATTTAAGAGTTGAGCGTGGTTTAAGTGAAAATACAATTAAATCATATCTAAGAGATCTAGGCCAATATACTAATCACTTAGAAAAGTATTATGAAATTACTAAACCAGAACGAATTAAAAAAGAAAATATTGAAAACTATTTAAAATATTTGCACCGAAAAGAACTATCTCCAAAATCAATAGCTAGAAAAATTAGTGCAATTAAAAGTTTTCATCATTATTTAGTATTAGAAAGAATTACATTAGATGATGTTTCAAGTGATTTTGAAACACCTAAAATTCCTAAAAACTTACCAAGTGTATTATCAGTTGAGGAAGTTATTAAAATTTTAGAAGTTTCAGATGTTGAAACTCCGCTTGGATATCGCAATAAAGCGCTGCTTGAACTAATTTATGGATCAGGCCTAAGAGTTTCAGAATTACTAATGCTTGAAATGGGCGATGTTCACATTGCCGAAAGATATGTTTTAGTACATGGTAAAGGTAGTAAAGAAAGAGTTGTTCCAATTTCTGATATGGCAGTCATTGCCCTTAGAAATTATATTAGTAAAGGTAGAGAACAATTAATTAAAACACCACAACCATACTTATTTATTAATAATGAAGGTGGACAACTATCAAGACAAGGCTTTTACAAAGTATTACAAGGCATTGTTTTAGAAGCTGGAGTCTCAATTAAAGTCTCACCGCATACATTAAGGCATTCATTTGCCACCCATTTATTAGAAAACGGTATTGATCTAAGAAGTTTACAAACTTTATTAGGTCATGAAGATATTTCAACAACTCAAATCTATACTCATATTAGCAAAACACGTGCTAGAGAAGTATACGATGAGAGTCACCCAAGAGCGAAGGAGGAAAAATAATGAGTGATTGGTTAAAAAACTTACCACCAGAAAATTATATTTATTTATTAGGTGGTGCCCTATTATTAGTGTTAGTAATTGTTATACTAACTTATGTAATGAGAATTTCAAGAGAAATTGCTGGTAAAACACTTAGAATGTCTGAGGAAATTTTACTATCAAATGATCAATTATCAACCAACTTAAAAATAATTAATCATAGTTATCATGATAATGAATTTACTGAAGTGGGTATGATATATGAAAAAAGAAAAGTTATTATTAATGAAGAGGTTGTAAAAGTATCAGCAAGAGAAAAGGAAGAATTCCTAATCTCACACGAACATATTAGAGAATTATTACAACTTGAAGGATTTAAAATTAAAGGATTAAAATTTTATTTTGAAAATAGCATTGGTAAAATTGTCCGCATTTCTGGTAAGCTAACTAGAAAAGAAATTAAGAAAGAATTAAAGTTAGAAAAGCAAGAATTAAAAGAACAGTTAAAAGAAGAAAGATACGAAAGTGGACAATATTCATCAGGAGATCGATTTGTTATTTTCTTCCAAAATTTATTTGGGCCAATCAAAAGAGCCAATCATAATAGAAAAATAAAACGTAATAAAAAGATCGCTGATAGACGTGCTGAAAAAGAAATTGAGCAAGAAAGAGAAAAATTAATTGAAGCACAAAAATTAATCTATGAACAACGAGTTAGAGAAAATAGAAAAGACGAATTAAGAAAAGAATATCAAATAGATGAATTAAAAGCTAACTTAGAAAAACTTGAACAAGAAGAAAAAGCTAAAGAAGACTTTGTTACTGTAGAAGAAATCATCGAGATGGAACCAACAAAAAAATCTAAAAAAGAACGTAAAAAACAATCGAAAGAAAAAGAACCTGAAGTGGAAGTTTTAGAAGATGATGAAGAAAAAGTTGAAGCAAACGAAGAACAAGTTTTTGAATAAATTGAAAATGATGATGAAAATTTTGTTGATGAATTAGAAAGTAGATGACGAAAATATGGCGCTCTCTGACGAATCGAGTTTAGAAAAAATTGATGATATATCAGATGAAGAGCCTGTGGAGAATTAAAAAAAATATCAATATTTTATAATTATCAAGATGCATACTTTTTAAAAGATGCATCTTTTTTTATTGTATAAGAAAATAACTAAAAAACGTAAGTTTAGTAAAAGTAAACTTTTAACAAAAAATCAAACATTTTCAAAAACTTGTTTTTTTTGATAAAATGAAAAATGTTTTGAAAATTAATTTTTTAAAACTATAAAAAATAAAGTAGACAAAAATTGGTGACGCGCTACAAGAGATTGAGAATTATAAATGACTATGATTACCAATCTTAATTTGAGATTTTAAAATAGCCAAAAATGTAATATCAATATTTATGGTAGTTTTTAATAATAAAACACCCTTAGGCTCACGAGAAGTCCAAAGTTTGCTATTAAAAGTTTTCCACACTATTCACACTGTTTGAGTTGTCCGCTTCACTATCATTATATCAAAAGGTTTACATAATATATATTATAGGAACTTAATTAAATTATAAAAAACGTCTTCTAAACGATTGATATAGTTAAGATTTTGGTGTTTGACCTAGTTTGAGAGCGAAATTTAGCATTATATTATACATTGAACTACTTCTATATTTAAATTTGGGGTTGTTTAAAAAGATAATAGAACTTGTAGCGTAATTTGACACTGCTTAAGTCGTATAATTGTATATCTTAAGTTATTGCAACGTGTGCGCTTGTTTTAGATGCGTTTTTAGATAAAATTGTAAACTCATTCAAAATCTTGTTGTACTTCTTCTACTTCTCTACATACATGTGTGTCTTTTTTTAATGAAATGATCATAATTTTTTTCTTCTGCTACTTCTTTTATAGAGGTGAAAATTTTGAACTTAGTTAATATTATTAAACTTATAGAATTTTCAAATTTATCATACAACTTTAATCTTTATAAAAAATATAAAAAGAGTAAATTTCAGAAAAATAGTTAAATGTATAAATTATAAATTAATTTAATTTGACATTTTCTCTCATTTTATAAAAAATATATATTAGGCGGAT
>JAAYNT010000065.1 GCA_012520715.1 Acholeplasmataceae bacterium | reverse complement strand
TTCTCCAGATTTTGGAATAAACTTGATTTCTACATTTTCTTCTTTAACAAAAGTAAAGTTAGTTTTTACAAAGTCTTCACCTAAACTTGGTGCCTTAACTTCAACATTGTCTCCTTCAATTGTTAGAGTGTGTCCATCTTTTACTGCATTTAAGTCTTCTAAATTAACATTAGCCTTACTTACAATATCAGTTAAGTGACCAAACCCTTCACCAGCTATTGTACCAAAGTATGAAGGCTTAACGCTTTTTCCGGTGTATGTGTATTCACTTGAAATAATATTAAAGTTTCCAGATTCATAATTCACTCTGTTAATTTTACCGCCGTCTACTAACTTACCAACAAGTCCACCAATAATAACTTCTTCATAGTTATCATGAGTAATTGTAACGTTAGTATTAGTTAGTTTAATATCTTCAATTAAACCACCATGATTTGGAGCTATTAATCCAAAATATCTAATACCATAAAGTCTTGTTGTAATTAAGTTAACATCAATGTTTGTAAATGTAACATTACTTACCTTAGTAGAAACAGCTAGTGTTTTGGCTAGTAAGCCAAAATAACTATCTGTTCTTTCTTTGGTTTCTGCAAATTCATGATTATCAATTGTAATATTATCAATAACTAAGTTTTGGATAAATCCGCTTCCGCTACTCATATTACCGAATATTCCATAAAAGTTTTTATAACCGATTGTAAAGTTAGTTAGTTTATGACCATCTCCGTCAAATCCACCTTTTAATCCGTTTCTAAATACTTCTTTTATTGCCTCTCCTTTAAAGTCAATATCGGCACCTAATTTGTAGTATGCATTAAGAGTTGTAATATTGTTCCAATCTTCAACAGTATTAATAATAATTGGATCATCAATACTGCCACCGTCAATTAAGGTTTTAATACTAACTTTAAATAATTCATATTTCTTTTGACTAATGCTGGCTGTAATAATTAATTCATAATCAGTTCCATATTTTAGTCCCGTAAAATTAAATTTTTTGTTGTCTGAATTTGATACTGATGTCGCTGTTCTAGATAATACTTTTTTACCATCATTATCATATAATGTTCCTTCTAAAGAACCAGTAGCAATCTTATAAGTATCATCTTCACCAACTACTTTAAATACATATTCAAATGTTGTCCACTGGACATCACTTGATACTTCTTCAATTTTAATATCGTGTGGTGGCTTAGTATTGCCACATGCAACTAAGAATAGTGCAAATAGCATTGTAAGCCCAAATAATAGTATTTTTCTTTTCATAATTATCACTCCTATAACAAGCTAATAGCGTGTTCTAATCTTCTTGATATTTTATCTTTTTCTAGTAAATAAATAGCGTGTGGTAAGCTTGGTCCATGCATTTGTCCAGTTGTTGCAATTCTAATTGGCATAAATAAAAATCTACCTTTAGCTCCAACTTCCTTACCTACTCTTTTAATTAATTCTTGAATTTCTTCTGGATTAAATTCAATGTTTTCTATTTCTTCCCTAAATTTAATAATTAACTCTTTTGAGTTTGCTTCTTTTAAGAAGTTTAATTCTTCTTCGCCTATTTCAAAGTCATCTTTGAAAAACTCTTGGTATAACTTAACAATCTCAGCACCATAACTCATGCGGTCATGGAAAAGATCAGTTAAATCTTTTAACCACTCATCGTTTTTAATTTCAATATTAGCTTCTTCTAAAAACGGACGACAAAATTCCATAAATACTACTGGATCCATACTTTTAATATGTCTTGAGTTAATATATGTTAGTTTGTCTTTATCAAACATTGATGGTGCTTTTGATAATCTTGTTTCATCAAATAGAGAAATAATTTCATCTTTTGATAATATTTCTTCTTCACCTGATGGTGACCAACCTAGAAGTGTAATAAAGTTTAACATTGCTTCTGGTAAGTAACCAAGTTCTGCGTACTGAGAAATAAATTGCATAACTGTAACATCACGTTTTGATAGTTTTTTCTTTTCTTCATTAACAATTAATGTCATATGCCCAAAAACTGGAACATCCCAACCGAATGCTTCATATAACATTACTTGTTTTGGGGTGTTTGTGATGTGTTCTTCACCACGCATAACGTGAGTTATTTCCATGAAATGATCATCAATAACTACAGCAAAGTTATAAGTAGGAATTCCGTTATCTTTAACTAAAATCCAATCTTCAACTTCGTTAGAGTCAAAACTTAACTCTCCTCTAACCATATCTTTAAACTTAAATGTACGGTCTTTTGGTACTCTCATTCTAATTCCTGGTTCATCCGAACCTTCACGATATTCATGATAGGCAAGTCCCATATCAATTAATTTTTGAGCGTACTCACGGTATAAATCTAATCTTTCAAGTTGGAAGTATGGTCCAAAAGGTCCACCAATGTCTGGTCCTTCGTCCCAATCAATTCCTAACCAGTCTAAATATTTTAATTGCGATTCAACGCCACCTTCAACGTTTCTTGCCACATCGGTATCTTCAATTCTAATAATAAATTTGCCACCATGATGACGTGCAAATAAATAATTAAATAGTGCGGTTCTCGCATTACCAATATGTAATAGTCCAGTTGGACTTGGTGCGTATCTTACTCTTACTTCTTTCATTTTGTATCGCTCCTTCACATTAGTATATTATATACTAATAATTATATATTTACAATTAGAATAGAAAATCGAGTATCAATAATTGATACTCTAAATTATCAAAAGATAAAAAAAAGAGCCAAACGGCTCTTTAAAAGTAGTTTATCTCTTAGAAAATTGAGGTGCACGACGAGCTTTTCTAAGACCGTATTTTTTACGTTCTTTCTTGCGAGGATCTCTTGTAATCATTCCAGCTGGTTTTAATAGCTTTCTTAATTCTGGATCAATTTCTAATAAAGCTCTAGTAATTCCTAAACGAATGGCTCCAGCTTGTCCTGTAATTCCACCACCATTAACATTAACTTGGATATCATATTTACCCATTGATTCTGTTAATTCTAGTGGTTGTAATACGTCTAAGCGTGTAGCTGCAGATGGAATATAATCTTCAAATTCTCTACCGTTGATCACGAATTGGCCATTTCCTAAAGTTAAAATAACTCTAGCAACTGAGCTTTTTCTACGACCTGTACCAAAATATTGAACTCTACTCATGTTATACCTCCAATGCCTCCGGTTGTTGTGCTTCGTGTTTGTGGTCTGGACCAGCATAAACAAAAAGCTTACGATACATGTCTGCACCTAATTTAGTTTTAGGTAACATGCCTTTGACTGCTTTTTCTACCATTCTTGTTGGGTGTTTAGACATCATTTCAGCAGCGTTAGTTTCCTTTAACCCGCCTGGATATCCGCTATGGCTGTAATAAATTTTATCTTGCCATTTTTTCCCAGTTAGAACTACTTTGTCAGCATTAACAACGATAACATAATCACCACAGTCTACATGAGGAGTGTAGATTGGTTTGTGTTTACCGCGTAATACAGATGCAACTTCGGTTGCAAGACGACCTAAAGTTTTTCCTTCAGCATCGACTACGAACCATTTTCTTTCAATGTTTTCTTTTTTTGCTTGAAATGTTTTCATAATAAATTCTCCTATTCCTTTATGTATATAAAGGGCTAAGTGGATAAAACGTACCGAGTAATATATTACAATAATCATATAAATTAGTCAACCAATATCACTTAATTTGAAAATTAATTTTTATATACTTCCTTTTTTATCTCATTTTATTACAATTCAATTTGAAATAATGATTGATAAATAAAGACTAATTGATATAACAATATCATAATTTATGATAATATAGTAATATATAGTGCAAACAAAGAAAGAAGCTGATTTATGTATGCTAAAACTAA
>JAAYNT010000064.1 GCA_012520715.1 Acholeplasmataceae bacterium | reverse complement strand
CTCTCTATTATAAATCCCTATAATAATTATAATTTATTATTAATACCTTTGATAATAAAACACTAAAAGTGTGAAATATTCGAAAATGTTATTGGCCACTACTTCCAAAGCCGCCATCACGAGTATCACCAATCGTAATATCGTTTGTTACGGTGTGGTATTTTACAAAGATTCCTTGAGCAATTCTTTCTCCTTTTTCAACTTTAACATCACTATCAGTAAAGTTAATAATAGGAACCATTAAATGTCCTTCATTATCTTCATTTCCGTAGTAGTCGCTATCGACTACTCCAACCCCGTTTGACATCATTAGTCCTTTTTTAATAGCTAGTGATGATCTTGGAAATACTAACATAACTTCACCACTTGGGAACTTTACTTTAAGTCCGGTTGGTATTAAAACTATTTCTTTTGGTTTAATTACTATATCCTCAGCGCTTGCTAAGTCATAGCCAGCGCTACTTTTAGTAGCTCTTTTTGGAATTTCAATTCCACTATTTTTATATTTTGTAGTTATTTCAAATTTTCTCATTTTACAATCCCCTCATCAATTAATTGTTGTAAGACAATATTTTCTCTAATAATTGTAGTTTTCGCTCCCCTTTGTTGGTGCATTTCATTTCCCATAACTTTTTTGTTATGGTCTAGTGCTTCTTGTGGTGTAATCCAAGTTGGAACTACACCATGATATTCTTCTCTTTCTTCTAAGTCTTGATTGCCATATCTTCTAATAGTACAAATAAAGTATTTAGATATTTGACGGTATTGTTCCCCTTCGTGTCTAAAGCTTTTTCTAACTTCTAGGGTTTGACCAAAAGCTTCAACTATTTTAATACCGATGCCACCTACTTCTTCACCTAGTTCTCGGTACAATGCTTTTTGGTAAGTTTCACCTCTTTTTACGCCTCCACCTGGAAAAGTGTAGTCGTCAAAAGAACTAGAGTAAACCATCAAAACTTTATCTCCTTTAATAATGATTCCTCTTGATGCTTTTCTAACCCAGTTATATGTATGGGGATCCATATTACTTTCTTCTAATATTATTTTACTTAGTTTTCTCATTTTTCTTCATCCTTGGATTTGTTTTATCATAATTTTTTCTTAATCTTTCGGCTGATACTTGAGTATAAATTTGAGTTGTTTTTAAGTGTTTGTGTCCAAGTAGTTCTTGAACAGTTCTTAAATCAGCTCCGTGATTAAGTAGAGTGGTTGCAAATGCATGTCTTAACATATGAGGGTGAATTCGATAGGTTTCACCTGATTGTTCAATTATTGAATTAAGAACTACTCTTAACCCTCTTTCGGTTAAGTTAGTTCCTCTGTAACTAATTAATAATTTTTTTGATTCTAAGTTTTCACCTTTAGAAAGTAATACTGGTCTTGTGTATGTTAAGTATTGTTGTAAGTTCTCAATTAATACATCATGTAAAAAGGCATATCTATCATATCCGCCTTTACCATGAACTAAAACTTCTTTTCTACCTAAGTGAATATCACCAATTTCTAAATTGACTAATTCACTTGCTCTAAGTCCACAAGAAAACAATAAATCTAAAATAATGTAATTTCTAAGTCCAAGTGGAGTATTAGTATCAATTGACTCAAATAATGACTCAATTTCATTATCACTTAAAATACGTGGTAATTTTTTATCCCTTTTAGGAGTAGTTATTAAACTAAAGAGATTAGTTTCAACTAATCCTTCTTTTAATAAGTACTCATAAAAAGAGCGAAGTGCTGAAATTTTTCTAGCTACAGTTGCTTTTGATAGTTGTTCACTAATTATAGCATGATAATTTCTTGATATTCTTTCGCCTCTAATAGATAAAATATCAGGAGCAAACCCTTCATTAACTACAAATGCTTCAAAATGACGTAAGTCTATTTCGTAGTTAATAATGGTATGCTCTGAGTAATGTCTTTCAACTTTTAAATAGGTTAAAAAATTACTTATTATATCCACGGATTTTCCTTTCTAAATTTATTAAGAGCTTCAATTGATACTTTTCCGTACATTGCTCTTTTTTCTTTTCTTTTCATCTTTTTATTAATTTCTTTAATAATTCCAAAATTAGCATTCATTGGAACAAAATTACTATTATAACTTGATACATAACTATCAAGTGATCCTATCATTGACTCAAGTGGTAAATAAAGTGGCTCTTTATTTACTATTTGATTGTATATGTTAATTGCAGCAGCAATTCCTGATGCTGCACTTTCAACATATCCTTCAACACCAGAGATTTGTCCAACTAAAAATAAGTTAGGATAATCTTTAAACTGAAAGCCCCTTGTTAATATTTTTGGTGAGTTAAGATAAGTATTACGGTGAATTACACCATATCTTAAGATATTAGCATTTTCTAATCCTGGTATTAATCTAATAATACGTGTTTGCTCTGGATGTTTTAGACTTGTTTGAAAACCAACCATATTATACATCTTGCGAGAAAAGTCATCTGGTCTTAATTGAACTACTGCATACGGTCTATTGTTGCCTACTTCAAGTCCGACTGGCTTAAGTGGGCCAAATAACGGAGTTTGATAACCTCTTTCGGCCATTACTTCAATTGGCATGCACGCTTCAAAGATTTCTTTTTCAAAATCTTTTGGAGCGTGACGCTCAGCATTTATAAGTTCACTGTAAAAAGTGTCGTATTCTTCTTTTGTCATTGGACAATTTAGATATGTCCCTCCGTCATCTGAGTATCTATCTTTAAAATAACAAATATCTAAATTGATTGAATCAAACTCAATAATTGGTGCAACCGCATCAAAGAAATTTAATGTGTCACTGTCATTTAATTTTAATAACTCATCTACTAAACCTTTAGATGTTAGTGGTCCGGTAGCTATTACTGTTAACTCATCTAAATTAAGGTTAGTTACTTCTTCATTTATTATTTTAATATATGGATTATCTTTAATACTATTAGTAATAAAGTTTGAAAACTTTACTCTATCAACCATTAAACTAGTTCCACCTTCTATTTTAGATACTTCCGCAGCTTTTAAAATTAATGAGTGAAATAGTCTCATTTCTTCTTTTAATAATCCAACTGCTGTATTAATATCATTAGAACGAAGTGAATTAGAACATACTAATTCACCTAAAAGATCAGTTTGGTGGACTTCAGTGTATTTGGTTGGTCTCATTTCATATATGGTTACCGGGATTTTACGGTTAGCTAAAAAGTTAGCAACTTCTACTCCTGCTAATCCACCGCCAATTATTTTAATCATTTCTTAGTAACCAATTACTTGCAAGCGTTACCCAATTTGCTGCGTGTAAGTCCATTCTTTCATTTTCTTCAGTTGCAGTAACTTCGGTAGCTACTGAAAGACCATGAGCTCCCTTCTCAAAAAAGTGAGCCTCAAATGGTACTTTTAACTCATTTAGTTTTAAAACATACTCAATTGAACCTTCAATAGGGACTGTTTCATCTTCATAAGTGTGCCAAATAAATACTGGTGGCACTTTATTAGTTAGTTGATTAGTTGGGTTATTTTTAAAAGCTTTTCTAACAAAGTCTACTTCTTTGTCAGTGCGATCAGTTTTAATATTTATTTTTAGTGCTGGATAAGATAAGATTGCTTTTTTGTAGTGATTAGGATATCTATTAATAACTTCAGCTGCTAAATGACCACCAGCACTAAAACCAATAATATATATTTTATTAACATCAACTTGAAACTCTTTTGATTTGCCTATAATATAGTTATATGCTTTATTAACTTCTTGAATCATTTCTTCAACTGTAATATCTTCGTTTTTAGTAAAAGTTGTATAGTCTAAAACAAACGAATGAATACCAGCATTATTAAAAGCGGTAGCAACTGGTCTACCTTCTCTTTTAGATGTATATAAATATGACCCACCGGGTAATATTAATATGGCTGGTCTTAATTTATTAGTTGTATTTTCAACTAAATAGGGTGTGATGGTTGCTGTTTTATTTATATTATGCATCGATTATCACCTTTCTTACTTAACTTTATTATACAACATCTTTACCAAAAAGGACGCATTCAAGCGTCCTTTTTATGATATCTCTTCGGTTGTTTTTGCGATGTTTACACCTTGGGCTTGTAATAGTCTTTCATAAATCACATGGTTAATATAAATTAAAAATGGCGATAATGATATTAACATTACAAGTCTAACTATTAATGAGCCAACAGCTGTTCCTTTTCCAAAATGAACCCATATTGCAAATGTATTTCCTAAACTTGCAAACAAATAAGAAATAATAATAGCAATAGCCATTTTACCAAAGTTATAATTCTTTCTAGCAATTAATCCAGGAATAAAAGACCATGCTAAACTTGATATTACAAATAGCGGTTTATAGCCATATGGCCCTAGAAAACCAATTCCTAAATCAGCCACAAACCCAACTATTAGCGAAAACCAAGGACCAAGATATAAACTTGATATAACTAATGGAATACTATAAAGCGGTAAGCCAAATGATCCACCAGATGGAAATAAATAATCAGAAGAAAGTCTAATTGCTGCTGATATAGCAGCAAGTATTGCTCCTAAGATTATTTTTTTGATTTGTATTTTTTGCATTAAAAAACCCTCCTTTATAAAGAGAGTCCACTTATAACTAAATATACAGCGGACGCACCATCAAACCGCCACCACTGGTGTTCGTTCTAATCCAACATCCCATGATTAGACACTTGACGCTTGTATGGTTACTCTGTATTATTAATTATACTAAATTTTAATAGTTTTTACCAATTTATTGGTTTAATATTATTACTAATTAAAAACTCATTAGTTCTTGAAAAAGGTTTAGATCCAAAGAATGAGTGTCTTGCTGATAATGGCGATGGATGTGATGATGTAATAACTAAATGAATTGGATTAGTGATTAACTCTTTAAATGAAATAGCATTATTACCCCATAATATAAATACGACTGGCGTTTTTTTATTATTTACTAATTCAATGATCTTATTAGTAAAAGTTTCCCATCCTAACTTTTGATGTGATAGTGGCTTTCCTTCTTCAACTGTTAAAATTGTATTTAATAGTAAAACCCCTTCTTGTGCCCAGTCAGTTAAATTAGTATTAGTTCTTCTAATTCTTAAATCTGAATATAGTTCTAAAAATATATTTTTTAAACTAGGTGGCATTTTACTGTCTTCTTTGACACTAAAAGCCAAACCGTGAGCTTGTCCAAATCCATGATATGGATCTTGACCAATGATAACTACTTTAACATTATCATACGGTGTTAACTCTAATGCGTTATATACCTCACTTGCTGGTGGGTATACTGTTTCGGTTAGTCTTTTAGTTTTAATAATATTTTCAAGATCATAAAAATATGATTTTTCTTTTTCGCTTTTTAAGAGTTCGTCCCAATTCATATTACTTTTCTTCCGCTTCTTCTTTTAAATTAATTTTACATGTTGCTTTACTAATCATTATACTTACAAATACTAGTCCAATAATTAATAAACCAAGTGCACCCAATTTAAACCAAATACCATTTCCAGCTAGTGCAGAAGCACTGGCAAGAAATGTTATTCCAATTGATGCAAAAAATGTAATAACACATGATGTACATCCAAATGTAATAAATCCTAATATAATAGCAAGCGTTGGAAAAAATCCACTTCCTCTAACTTCTCTTCCCATGATTTGAACGTTTGCTGTTGAGAGTCCAATTGTAAGAGTAGTTAATGCTGATAAAAATATATTAATAATAACATTAGCAACAATTATTCCAGTTGGTGTTGTAATGTTATTTTGAGTAGCGTCACGATAGCCTAACCAATCTAACATTGTATATATAACCATCATTAATACAAAAACTATAATGTTTTGAATTAATAACTTTTTCTCTAATTGTTTTTTAAATGCTAATTGTAACATTATAACCACCTCTTATTTATATTTTACCAAAATAAGCGTATTTTGATATGCTTTTCGCATTAAAGCAAACAAAAAGCGCTATTTAGCGCTACATGTTTAAATTAGTTATTGTCAAAATATAAACCAAAAATCATATGTGCCAAAGCTACATATGCTTTATGGTTGCCAGTAATAATCTACTCCTTGAGTTATTACTTTAAAATAATTTGTATCTGTAACAGGTGTTCCTGCTGGTGCGTTTTGAATTACACGATATATAACCAATGTATCTCCAGTTCCTGTTCTAAATCCTGTTCCCCTTGTATATGCAACATTTGAAGAATACCCAGGAAGTAGTGACCATTTATTTGGATCTCCCGGATAATTATTGTGTGAATTTCCTGGGGAACTATTAACGTCTCGGTTTGCAATATAATGAATTCCGTTATAAATAACTATGTCATATTGACGATATCCATAATGAGGATCGTACGTACTTGAACCAAGTTCATTATAAGGAGTAAGGAAGTTATTATAATGTTGACCAGGAATTACACTTCCATCAGTCATTTGTTCTCTTACAATATATAATACTCCTTCATATTCAATTATATCTCCAGGTTCAAATGGGGCATCAATGGTAGGTGGCCATTGCTTTGGTGGTTTTGTGGTTTTGGCCAATTACCTGCTTGTATAATAACTTCTTTTGTTTCTTCTGCAGGAGACTCAACTGTACCTGCCCAATATGAGTATGCTCCTGAGGTTGCAAAAACCACAACAAACATGGTTAAAAACGCAATTAAAACGACAAATCTTTTGCCGAACTTTAACAATATAATTTTTCCTTTAATAAATCAAATTTATTCTTTTTGATCTATTTGTTTATTTTCTTCTTCTGAAACTAATTCTTCTTTAGTTTCATTTTTTCTTATTTCTTTTATAATCCAAACTACTGTTACAATAATTGCAGCAGAAAATACAATAGTTGCAATTCCAATCCATGATTGGAAAAACATTATTACATTACCAACTTTAGGTATTTTAAAGGAATATATGCCAATAAATCTATCTTCAGTAATGTAATTAGGCCAATTATCTCTTTGAGTAGATCCTTCCTTTGTTGTAACTAAAGTTTTCTCCCCAACAGAAAAACTTCCATCTTCTTTAGGTACTAGTGCATTTTCATACTTTAAAAATCGATGTACCACCACAACCGGACCTTTATTGCTATCTACGAGGAAGGCGATAATATCGCCTTCTTCGAGATTGTCAAAGTCATGCTTTTTTATTATAACTAAGTCTCCTACCATAATTGTAGGCTCCATACTATCTGTTAAAATAGAATATCCTTTATGACCTAGTTTCTTAACGGTTTGATTAGGTGATACTTTATCAAAAACAAGATAAAATAAAAGATAGGCAGCAAAAACAGTAATAATAGCGATACCTATGAGTGAGAGAATGTTTTTAATTTTACCTGATCTTTCAGTTTTCACGATTTTTATTTTCTACTTATATAACTATATAATAAGTTTTATTATGGAGTAACGCCAGTTTCTACGCTAAATGTGATT
>JAAYNT010000063.1 GCA_012520715.1 Acholeplasmataceae bacterium | reverse complement strand
TTGGTAAGTTGTTAGTTGCATATCGCTTATGGGGCGATATGGAAGAGATTGAAAAGAATCCAATCGATGAACTACAAAGAATATATATTAAGTTCCACGAAGAAGCTGAAGATAATCCATCATTAGAAGATGATGCAAGAGAAGCATTTAAAAAGTTAGAACTTGGTGATAAAGAAAAAACTAAGTTATGGCAATACTTTAAAGAAGAATCACTTAAAGAATTTATGAAAGTTTATGAACTTTTATCAGTAGTATTTGATTCATATGCTGGAGAATCATTTTATAATGATAAGATGGATAAAGTCATTGACCTTCTTGATAAAAAAGGTCTTCTTAAAATTGATGATGGTGCAACCATCGTTGATTTAGGTGATGATATTCCACCAGCACTAATTAAACGTAGTGATGGTGCAACATTATACATGACAAGAGATTTAGCGGCATTATTATATCGCTATGAAACATATAATATGACAAAAGCTCTTTATTTAGTTGGAAATGAGCAAAAACTACACTTTGAACAACTAAAAAGAATAGTTGCTTTACTTGAATTACCAGTTGAAATAATCCACGTTAACTTTGGACTTGTTTTAATTGATGGTAAGAAAATGTCAACAAGATCAGGTACAAACGCTAACTTACATGATGTCATTTTAGAAGCTGTTAAAGGGGCTAAAGAAGCCATTTTAGAGAAAAATCCTCAACTTGATAATATCAATGATGCCAGCTTAAAAATTGGTGTTGGTGCGATTGTTTTTAACGACTTAAAAAATGAAAGAAACTTAAACATAGACTTTGACTTAGGACAAATGCTACGTTTTGAAGGTCAAACTGGACCTTACTTACAATATACTAGTGTTAGAATTAATTCAATTTTAAAGCAAGCACCAGAATATGTTTTTAGTAAAGTAGATTACAATGTCTATAAAAATGACGATTACTTTGAGTTAATTAAATTAATTGCATCTTTTAAAGAAGCAATTAGAAGAAGTGCAAGTGATTATAACCCAAGTATTATTGCTAAACACTTACTACAACTTGCACAAGCATTTAACTCATTTTATGGTAAAACTAGAATTCTAGTTGACGATGAAGTAATTCAAAACTCTAACTTATTATTAATAGAATCAATTAGAACCGTAATTAATGAAGGATTAAGATTACTTGGCATTAATTACTTAGATGAAATGTAAAAATATTTTATATACTATTAAATAAAAGCCCACTAGCCGGGGCTTTTATATTTTTATAAGATATAAGTTCTTGTCAAACTAATAAATTGGTGTTATAATTATTTTGTTTAATAAAATAAATAAACAGCCCCGTTTGGTGGAATTTGGTAGACACGTTAGACTCAAAATCTGATGAAGAAATTCGTGCTGGTTCGAGTCCAGTAACGGGGACCAAGTTGAAAGAATAGGTTTGATACAATATGTATTAAGCCTTTTTTTTGTGCAGATAGGGCGATATTCCCTATCTGCCGTTTCTGTATATTCTAAAATGATATCAGCAGTGGTGTTTGTT
>JAAYNT010000003.1 GCA_012520715.1 Acholeplasmataceae bacterium | reverse complement strand
GTTAGATAATTGAGCATAACGGTTTTCTGTTAATAAGTGTTCTTGGTATTTATCCCACTTAGGTCTTCTTGGAGAATCAATCTTAAATGGATTTTTACCTTGGTCTTCTAATCTTGGATCATAACGGAATGTTGGCCAATAACCACATTCAGTAGCTAATTTAGCTTGAAGTGCTGCATTCGTTAGTCCTCCCTTAATACCATGTTCAATACATGGTGAGTAAGCTAGAATTAGTGATGGTCCTGGATAGCTTTCAGCTTCTTTTAGAACTCTGTTAACATGAGCTGGTGATGCACCGTGTGAAATTTGTGCAACATAAACGTGTCCGTAGCTCATTGCAATTGCTGCTAAGTCTTTTTTCTTAGTTGCTTTACCTGTAGCGGCAAATTTAGCAATTGAACCTGTTGGAGCTGCTTTAGAAGCTTGTCCACCAGTGTTAGAGTATACTTCAGTATCCATAACTAAGATGTTAACATCTTCGTAGTTAGCGATAATATGGTCAATACCACCGTAACCGATGTCATATGCCCATCCATCTCCACCAAAGATCCATTGTGAGACTTTAACAAAGTAGTCTTTTAATTCTAACATTTCTTTAGCGTATGGAGCATCAACTTTTTCTAATTCTTTAACGATCTTTTCACTTAAAATACGTGTATGATCGCCATCATCTTTATTAACTAACCAATCTTATATTAATTCTTTTAAGGCTTTCGGCATCTTAGCTACATTGTCTTCACAAATTGTAGTTAAGCGGTCTCTCATTGTATCATAAGCAACTTTCATACCATAACCAAATTCTGCGTTATCTTCAAATAGTGAGTTAGCCCAAGCTGGACCGTGTCCATCTTTGTTTGTAGTGTATGGTGTACCTGGGAATGAACCACCATAAATTGATGTACAACCAGTTGCGTTAGCAATAATCATACGATCACCGAATAGTTGTGTAACGGCTTTAATATAAGGTGTTTCACCACAACCAGCACATGCGCCACTAAACTCAAATAGTGGTTGACGGAAGTTTGTATTCTTAAAGTTATCTGTACCTAAATCTTTATAAGTAACATTATTAAAGAAATGATCAGCAACTTGTTGAGTACCAGCAGCTAATTGTTCACCAATAGCTTTCATCTCTAGAGATTTCTTAGGTTTAGTTGGACATACTTCAACGCACACCCCACAACCAGTACAATCTAGAGTTGAAATTTGGATTGAGAATTTCTTCTCGCCCATATCTCTACCTTGAGCTGGAATTGCTTTTGCTCCTTCAGGTAAGTGTTTTTGTTCTTCTTCATCAACGATGAATGATCTAATAACTGCGTGTGGACATGCAAATACGCACGCGTTACATTGGATACATGTTGAATCTTGCCATTCTGGAACGAAGTTAGCAATACCGCGTTTTTCATACGCAGTTGAACCTTGTTCCATATGAGCATCTTGATAATTCATAAATGCTGATACTGGAAGTGAATCTCCTTCAATAGCATTTACGATGTCCGCTAAGTTTTTAACAAACGCTGGACGCTCATCTTTTGTAACTACTTCGTCTTTTAATGCTTTCCATTCAGGTTTAACTTCAACTTGAACTAAGTGATCTCCACCAGCATCAATTGCTTTGTAGTTAAGCTCAACAATTTCCATACCACGACGGCCATATGTTTCAAGTGCTGCTTCTTTCATTAATTTATTAGCTTTATCAAATGGCATTAATTGTTCGTTTAATTTAAAGAATGCTGATTGCATAATCGTATTAATTCTACGACCTAAACCAATTTCATAAGCTAAGTCAACAGCGTTAACAATATAGAATTTAGCTTCTTTTTCAGCTAATTGACGTTTTACCTTATTAGGTAATAGTGATTCAATTTCTTCAACTGGAGTATGAGTGTTAAGTAAGAATGTACCACCTTTACGTAATCCTTTTAACATATCAAACTTAGTTAAATATGCATCAGTTGAACATGATACAAAGTGTGGGTTGTTTACTAAGTAAGTTGAACGAATTGGTTCTTCTGAAAAACGTACGTGCATTCTTGTAACCCCACCAGCTTTTTTAGAGTCGTATGACGCATAAGCTTGTGAGAATAGTGAAGTGTTGTCTCCAACAATCTTAACTATGTTTTTAGTTGCTCCTACTGTACCATCTGAACCAAGTCCAAAGAATAGTAACTCACTTGTTGATGGGTGAGTAACTTCTGTATCAAAAATTGGTGCAAGTGATGTATGTGAAACATCATCATTAATACCAATTGTGAAGTGGTTCTTTTGCTCTCCGCGTAAGTTTTTGAATACTGCTTCAATTAAAGCTGGAGTTGTATCTTTTGATGATAGACCATAAATTCCACCAAGAATAAGTGGTTGCTTTTCTTGTTCATAGAATAATGATTTAACGTCTAAGTATAGTGGTTCTCCAACTGAACCTACTTCAATAGTTCTTTCTAAGACTGCAATTCTTTCAACTGACTCTGGAATTGCTTTAAAGAAATATTTTTCACTAAATGGACGATATAGGTGAACTGATAAAATACCTACTTTTTCGCCTTTTTTAATTAATTGATCAATTAATTCTTTACTTGCTTCTACAACTGAACCCATTGCAATAATGATGTCTGTTGCTTCTGGATGTCCGTAGTAAACAAATGGTGCATATTCGCGTCCTGTTTCTTTAGAAATTTCTTTCATATAATCAGCAACGACATCATCAACACCTTGATATTTTTGAACTGTAGCAATCTTTGATTGGAAATATACGTCATCAGATTGTGCTGTTCCTCTTGTTACAGGACGATTAGGAGATAATCCTAATTTTCTAAATCTTGCAACAGCGTCTCTATCTAATAGACGATCAAATACGCTATAGTCTAATACTTCAATTGTATTTACTTCGTGTGATGTTCTAAATCCATCAAAGAAGTGTAGGAATGGTACTCCAGTTTTAATAGCTGCTAAGTGAGCTACCCCTGCTAAGTCCATAACTTCTTGTACTGAATTAGATGCCATCATAGCAAATCCTGTTTGTCTTGCCGCCATTACGTCTTGGTGGTCACCAAAAATTGATAATGCTTGTGCAGCAATACTTCTTGCGGCAACATGAATTACCCCTGGTAATCCTTGACCAGCAATTTTATACATGTTAGGAATTTTTAATAGTAATCCTTGTGATGCTGTGAATGTTGTTGTTAAAACCCCCATTTGTAATGAACCATGAACGGTTCCAGCGGCTCCTGCTTCACTTTGCATCTCTACTACTTTTACAGGAACTCCAAATAAGTTCTTCTTTCCTCTTGCAGCCCACGCTTCAATGTGCTCTGCCATTGGTGATGATGGAGTAATTGGATAAATAGCAGCTACTTCACTAAATGCATAAGCGGCGTGTGATGCGGCTTCGTTACCATCCATTGATTTAATAACTTTTTTCTTACTCATTTATTATCCTCCTTATATTTTTTGATAAATTCTAATACTTGTAATGTGTCTTCTCGACTCTTAACATTTTTGTTATACATAATGACTTCGTTTTTCTCATTTAGAACAAGACTTGATCTAATAATTCCGAAAAACTTATTCCCAAACATGTTTTTCTCTTTAGCAAATCCCAACTTGTTTGCTTCTTTTAATCCTTCATCTGTTAAAAGTGTAAATGGGATTTGTTGTTTTTTAATAAACTTCTGATGACTAATCATGTCATCCCCGCTTACTCCAATAATATCTACCCCTAGAGCCTTAAATTCATCATAATAATCACTGTAATTTTTAGCTTGAACTATACAGCCTGGAGTTGAATCTTTAGGGTAGAAATAAATTACTGTAAGAGAACCTTTAAATTCTTCTAAATCTCTTACTTGTCCGTTTTGGTCGGGTAATTTAAAATTAATATAAGTACCAATTTTCATATCTTTAAACCTCCAAAATCCAATACTAATTATACCATTTATCCCCAATATTATAAAATAATATTATTGGTATAAAATTTATAAATAAAAAAACAGGAGATAAACCCCTGTTATAAAACTTGAAAACCAGCTTTTTTAATTAATTTTCTAGCTGCCTTTTCATTTTCTTTATCTACTCTAACAACTTTTTTATCTAAGTCAACTTCAAAAGTGAAGCTAGCAGTGTCTAACCGCTCTGTAATCTTTTTAACACAACCTAGACAATTCATCTTTGGAACACTAAGTTCTATCATTTCTACTTTCCTTTCTTAAACTTATAAAGCCTTAATCTTAATGCATTTAGTACAACTAATATACTTGATACAACATGTAAAAGTCCCCCGACAAGTGGACTTGCGATATGAAGTATCGCTAATGGAATCATCACTAAATTGTACATAAATGCCCACGCTAAGTTTTGTTTAATGTTAATTGTTGTCTTTTTAGATAGATCAATTGCCATTAAAACTATTTCTAAATTCGACTCTAATAATACAACATCAGCTGTATCGCTTGCAATATCAGAAGCATTTGCAACTGAAAATGATACATCTGCTTGTTTTAATGCTGGAGCATCATTAATACCATCTCCAACAAAAGCAACAACTTTATGCTTTTCTTGTAATTCTCTTATGATTAGTGCTTTTTCACCTGGAAGCACTCCAGCATAATATGTTTCAATACCAACTTGATTTGCTAAATATCTTGCTGTATTTTCATTATCACCAGTAATAATATAAGGTGTAATTCCTTTTTCTTTTAATGTATTAATAAGTGAGATGGTTTGTTCTTTAATCTCATCTTCTAAAACTAACATGTTTACTATCTCATTATTAATTGATGTAAATATTACTATTTGACCTTGTGAGGTATATAATTCATATTCTTCTTTGTAGTGATTTACTATTTCATTTTCTTCAAATAAAGAATATGATCCTACCTTGATGTCTAATCCTTCGTAGCTACCTTTAATACCTTTTCCTTCGATAACTTCATAGTCAGTTATATCATATGGTTTAACTTCAGAACGATATTTATTAATCGCTACACCAATTGGGTGATTTGAGTGTAGTTCCAGTGATTTAGTATAAACTAATGTATCTTCATCACCTAAATATTTAACAACACTAATTTCACCTTTAGTTAGTGTTCCAGTTTTATCAAAAGCAATCGCATCAATTTTATCAGCTAATTCAAAGAACTCCCCACCTTTATATAAAATCTTATGTTTGAATGCAAGGCCACTTGCAACGGCAATTGAAGTTGGAGTTGCCAGTCCTAGTGCACACGGACATGAAACAATTAAAACTGCAATCATTACTTCAAGAGATACTACAAGGTCGCTAGCTAATAAAAATTGATATACAAAAAATGTAATAATAGCTATTACAATTATTGATAAAACAAAATACTTAGCTACTTTATCAACAATTCTTTGAAACTTTGGTTTAATAAGAGCTGTTTCTTCAACTGTTTCAATTATTTTAACTAATACAGTATCACTACCAACGGCTTTTACTAAAACTGAAATAGTATTAGTTAAGTTAGTAGTTGAACCAATTACTTTATCACCCGCTTGATAAAACTTTGGAATTGGTTCACCAGTAATAACTGATTCATCAACATAACTAGAGCCCGAGATTATTTCGCCGTCTAAGGCGATTCTCTCACCAGCTAATACTCTAATTTCGTCTCCTACCTTAACTTGATCAAGTGGTACTATTTCTTCTTTATCATCTTTAATCAATCTAACTTGATCAACACTTAGTGACATTAATTCTTTTAAGGTATCGGTTGTTCTTGCTTTTGAGGCATGTTCTAAATACTCACCAATTGATACCATCCAAATTAAAGTTCCACTTGTTTCAAAAAACAAATGTAGATCATTTGTAAATATTGTAAGATATAAACTATAGAAAAAGGCAACCGATGTTCCAAGAACAATTAAAACATCCATTCCTAGATTTCTATTTTTTATTTGATAATAACTATTTTTGTAAAATCTAAATCCGATATAAAACTGAAGTAATGCCGCAAAACCAACTTGGAAATATCCATTTAACATTAATGGTGGAACAATATCTAAACCAAAATGATGAAACATAGTATACATCAGTGGCAAGACTAAAATAGTAGAAAGAATTAACCTAAATTTTTCATACTTTCTTCTTTTTATTTCATTAGTATCAGTTAATACTGGTGGAAATCCTATTTCTCTAAGTTCATTAGAAAGAAAATCAATTTGATTTTCATTTACATCCTTAAAAACAACCTTTTGTTGGTTGACTAATACTTTAGCATCAATATCGATAGATTTAAAATGTGATTCAATTGTAGACGCGCACGTAGGGCACGATATATTAGGTACTTTTAGTGATAATTTCATAATAATATTATACCAATTAATGTAATAAATTACATTTAATATAAATTGCATTATAAAAAAGACACATCCCGTCGGACGTGTCTTTAATTAATTATTTATAAGAACTACCAAATCTTTCTGCTAAATCTGATAAATCTTGATCGGTATAACGATCTTCTTCTTGTTTAATAACTTCAGGGTCTTTTGCATATTCGAATT
>JAAYNT010000062.1 GCA_012520715.1 Acholeplasmataceae bacterium | reverse complement strand
TAGTTTTGAAAGAATCTGGTGACGATGGCGAAGTGGAAACACCTGTTCCCATCTCGAACACAGCAGTTAAGCACTTCAACGCCGAAAATAGTCCTAAGGGGCGAAGATAGGAAGTTGCCAGTTTCTTAAATATTTGCCTACATAGCTCAGTTGGTTAGAGCGCATGACTGTTAATCATGAAGTCCCTGGTTCGAGTCCAGGTGTGGGCGCCACTATAATATATATTAGTCGCATGATTAAGTCGTTATCTGGTGATTAATCCCGCTTAAATATCATCATGAAAATACCAGATTTAAGATGTGATTTAATAATAAAAAGCATTAAGAACTTTTTCTATCTTAATGCTTTTTTTATTTACTTATTTAATCTTTACTATTTAATTTAATCTTCAATTGGTTTACTAGATGCTTCATCAATTCCTAATTGTTTTAAAGCATCAAAGTAACTTAATAAATTATTAGAGTTAAATGATAGTTTAGAAAAACTTCCAAGTACTAATACGTATTTAGAAAAACAGTTTTTAAATTCAATAAAAGAAGCAATCAGAATTACCATTAAAAATAATGCTAAAAAAGGTGGCTTACAAGTAGTTGAAGACCCAGAAGAGCCTGATAAACCTAGCAAGCCACAAATTAACCAAACAGCATTAATTATTAGTATTGTTGGCGTAGTAGCAATCGTTGGTATTGCCATATTAGTTTTAAAACCTAAAAAGTAACATAAATTAAGATAAAGAAAAGACTGTAAAGAAACGAAGAATTAATTTTTCTTCTAAGGCCTTTATGGTCTTTTTTTATTAAACATTTTTGTTAATAATGGTAAAAAGTGTTAAGATTTCATATCTTTAAGAGGCAATATTTTAATATGCTATAATCTTTTCGAGGTGTTTTATATGAAATATTTTAAAAGAATTTTAAATATATTAGTTATCTTAAGTAGCGCTTTTGGAGTTAGCTACAGTTTGTTTAGTGGTGGGTTTAGCTTACAACCATTGTTGTTTTTTACCACACTATCGAATATTTTTGTTTTAGTGATGTCATCAATACTTTTATACTTTGATTTATCGAAAATAGAACTAACAAAGATTATAGATTTATTAAACTACTTAGCAACCGCAGCTATCACACTTACATTTTTAGTATTTTCAATATTTTTAATGCCAACCTATTTTAGAGATGGTAATACCGCATATCTTGTATCTATTGGTAATATTGTAAATCATAATTTAACTCCAATATTAATGATTACATATTATATTATGTATGGTAAAAAGGTAAGATACAAAGATATGCTATATACATTAATATTCCCACTTATATATTTTGTGTTTGCTTTAATGGCAAACCCTGTATTTGGAATTGTATTTAATAGTAGTGGAGATTTAGTTCCATATTTTTTCCTAGATCACTATACTCATGGCTGGTTTACACTTAATAATGGATTCTTTGGTCTCGGTGTGTTCTTTTGGGTCATTATTATACTAGGAGTAGTCTTAGGTATTGCAAGTCTTTTAACATTTATAAAAGGCTTAAAAAAAGAAGAACACCCAATACTATCCGAACAAAGAACATAATTAATATATAACTATAAAGAAATTACCGTTTAGGTAATTTTTTATTGACTTAAAATTCCATATGTAGTATAATTGTAATGAAATTACCATTTAGGTAAGAAAGGGGAGTTTTAGTGGAAATATTGTTTGATGATAAAAAAGTTAAAGTACTATTTGATAATTTTGCAATAATGTCATCGACAAAAGGTCATGAACTAACTAAGCATGTAAAAATTAGATATGAGCAATTAAGAGCCGCTGAAACTTTTTATGATTATTATAAAACAGGACTTGGAAGACCTCATCGACTAGAACATGACAAAAATAATTTATATGCTATTAGATTAACAGGAAATATTAGGTTGTTAGTACGACCAGTTGTAGAAAACGAAGACTATAGTGTAGAATCCTTAAAGAAATGTAGAAAAGTTACAATAATAGGAGTGGAAGATTACCATGGAAAAAAGAAAAAATCAAGAACTTATATCCCCTGATTTATTAATTCATCCAGGAGAAACAATTTTAGAAGTTATAAATGATCGTGGGATAACACAAAAAGAATTAGCAATTAGAACTGGATTTAGTGAGAAACACATCTCAACAGTTATTAACGGCAAAAAAAGCATTTCTGCAGATTTGGCCAAAAAATTGGAATATGCATTAGATATTCCGGCATCGTTTTGGCGAAATCTTCAAACAAACTATGATTTAGAATTAGTTGTTTTTAATGAACTTCATAATATTTCTCAAAAAGAAGTAGATATTGCTAAAGAAGTTAAAGAAGTGATCAAAGTTTTTACAAATGAGTCTATCGGTAAAAATAATTCTGATAAAGTCTATTACTTAAGACAACGTTTAGGTGTCAGTAATCTAGAATCAATAAAAAATCTTAACCCCGCTATTTATAGGGCACAATTTGAAAAAGGCACAAGCGAAAATATTATGTATGCTTGGCAATACCTTTGTGAAAAAGAAGTTGAAAACCAAACTGAAAATCCACTAGATATTGAAAAACTTAAAAATAACATTAATAAAATAAAAGATGTTATGTTTGATGAAAATGGACTTCATGTTGAAAAAATTAAAGAATTATTAAATGATGCTGGAGTTCTTTTTACCGTAAAAAAACATGTAAAAGGCGCTCCAATTAACGGATTAACCGTTAAGACAAAAAGAAATCAGGTTATGATTGCTATGACTATTAGAGGAGCATATGTTGACATTTTTTGGTTTTCATTGTTTCATGAAATAGCCCATGTGTTAAATGAAGATTTCAATAAAGATCAAAGCAAATGGGAAAGCAATTCTCCACTTGAAAACAAAGCTAACAAATTGGCTCAAGACATACTAATCAACCCAGATAATTATAAGCTTTTTCTTGAAAAAGGCGATTTTTCAAGAAAAGCCATAGACAGATTTGCATCAAGCGAAGGAGTGCTTTCAACAATTGTAATTGGTAGATTAATGAATGATGAATTAATCCCTTGGAACTCATTAGATCACAGAAGAGATAAATATAAGTGGAGTCATTAGGTAAAACCAGAAACTGATATTTATTAATTTTACAAAATAAATGATATAATAAAATTGGTGATAACTATGAAATATATATATAAAGAAGATAGAATTTTATTAATGGATCAAGATAGGGAAGTAGGAAAAATAACATTTCCAATTTTTAAAGATGATATTAGAGTACTAAATCATACTTTTGTTGATCCAGAATACCGCTCAGGCGGTATTGCATCTAAGTTAGTTACAGAAGCATACAACCATTTAAAGAAAAACAACTTAAGAGCAGTAGCTACTTGCCCATATGTCGTAAAATGGTTTGAAAGACACCAAGACAAGCAAGATATATTAGTATTAGAAGAACAAGCCAAACTTGGAGAAGAGTGTGCTATTTTACTATGAAACTAATTATCGGAGCTATGGATGATGAATTAAATTTATTAATTAATCATCTAGAACAAAAAGAAAAATTAAATACTATTACTACTAGTTATAAAGGAATATTAGAAAACCAAGAAGTAGTTATTTCTATAACTGGAGTAGGTAAGGTTAATGCCGCTAGTAGTTTAGCAGAATTATTAACTAAATATCAGTTTCAAGAAATAATTAATATTGGATTAGCTGGTGCATCTCATCATTTTACAATTGGCGAGATGGTTGAGGTTAGTAGCGCTATTCAATATGATTTTGATATTAATTATTTTGGATATCAAAAAGGAGAAATTCCAAAATATCCAAACCCATTTAAACCATATAAAATAAAAACTAATTTAAAGCAAACTTTACTACTAACTCAAGACCGATTTGAAACAACCAAATTGCCGTTAGATAAGCCATATTTAGTTGATATGGAAGGAGCAGCATTATTTCAGGTTGCACACAAGTTTAAAGTTAATTTGGTTAGTTTTAAATATGTCTCTGATATAGTTGGATCAAAAGGTCAAACATATGATTACCAGCAGTCAGAAAAAATAGATGGTAAAAAAGTAATATATGATTTTTTAATAAGTTATTTGAAAGGATGATTATATGAAAGGATTAATAATTATCGGTAACAACATCGAAGACGGTGAAGCAATCTTAACAAGAGATTTATTAATAAGAGCTGGTCTTAAAATTGATTTAGTTAGTATATATACAAATACACTTGATATTACTACCGCTTATAATCTT
>JAAYNT010000061.1 GCA_012520715.1 Acholeplasmataceae bacterium | reverse complement strand
TATAACCACTTCCTTCTATTACCGAAAATAATAAAAATTGACTTGGTTCAAATTCAAAATGTTCTTTTATAATCCATTTTTCAATTTTAAAATGCTCGTTGTCAATATAAGTTATAAAATTATTTGAATTGATTTTCTTATTTGATATATGAAACTCAACATTTTGATCTGGAATAGATGTCGCTTCTATAGATTCTTCTATATGCAATTCCCGTGGCAAACCATCTAAACCTGGTCGATTATAATCAGATAATCTAAAAGTTAGATTTGATGATTGTTGGATTTCTAATAGAGTAATCCCACTATTTATTGAGTGTATTTTCCCTGATGGAATGTAAACATAGTCACCTTTTTTAATGTTTTTGTATTTTAATAATTTATCCCAATTTGCATTGTCGATATAATTTTTAAATTCTTCTTTTGTTCTGGCGTTATGCCCATAAATGATATTACTATTTTCCTCAGCATCCAATATAAGCCAAAATTCTGATTTCCCAGATTCATTAAAGCGACTAGCTATTTCATCATTTGGATGTACTTGAACGGATAAGTCTTTTGTAGCATCAATTATTTTTACTAATAATGGAAATTCATTAGAAGTGATATTATTGAAAAGATCTTTGTTGTTTTTAAAAACTTTTCTTAGTGTTTGTCCTTTGAAACTCCCGTTTTTTATAATGGAACTCCCATCTTTATGGCCTGAAATTGCCCAACATTCTCCTGTTGAATTAGATGGTATTTTATAATTAAATAATTTTTTTAAATTGTTCCAGCCCCATATTTTTTCTTTGAAAACAGGTTCTAAAAACAATATTTGATTATTCATAAAAACACCTCTATCAAGTATGAATAAATTATTGCTTTAATAACAAGATTATATTTATTCAAAATCCGCTTCTGAAAATAGTGATAATTGCATTGTTTGGAATTCATCTTGTTTTCTAATTAGTTGCCATTTAGCACTTCTTCCAGTCCCTAGCGGACGAATGGTACCTTCATCACGCATTTTCTTTAAAGTTCTTTCAATAGTTGAATCACTTACTAACGGGTTAAGATCTCTAACATCTTGTTTTGAGAAGATGTCACTTGTTTTAATCTTAAGAATACTTGCTTCAACGTTATCGCCTTTTGCAAGATCTTTTATAAACTCGTAGCGATGAGCTTCTTTTTTAAGTTCATCATAACTATCTTGTAAGATGTCAATAAAAAGTGTATATAATCTTTCATAACTAGAATAACCTTCATGCCAGTTATAATTAGCTTCTAATATTCCTTGATTAAAAACGTTTTGCTTTTGATATAAATATTTGAAAAATGAAACATATTTAAAGACATTAAAATATTTTTGAATTAAGGCAAACATTAAAAACAGGCCAATTTGTTCGTTATATTGATTAAATACTTCCATATTAACAAAGTCAATATAAAAATTAATTATTAGTGCTATTACTTCGTGTTCTTTCCGTGCTACTTCTGATTTAAAAAGGTTAATTAGTTTTTCAAGTTCAATTGTCATTTGAATTTTTTGATTCGGATTTAATAAATTTTTTACCGGATTATCAATATAATTAATTTGAACTTTTGAGACATCTTTTGAAATCATTTTTGATAAATCGATAACATCAGAGTGAAATAAGTCAAACTTTTTATTAGATTGATGAATTCTTGAAATAACCCTTTTATAATTTCGATATTGGTATTCGTCTTGATTTTGTGGTTTTAAATCACGACGTGATAGTTGTCTTAGTTTGTGATCGGTAAAAGCAAACTTAAAAAACTTACCAATATAAAAGTTATCTTCTTCTTTAGTTTGTCTAAAGATAACATCAAAGTCTTTTTCAAATAACATATCATAGTAATATTCTTTACCTTTTTCTTCATAAGTATCAAGAAGTTTTATTAATTTTTCATTAGATAGTTGCGTACGGCTTATGTTAGATAGTGATTTCAATTTAAACTCCTATTAATTAGTGAAATGATGAACCACCTATAAATTCTCTAAGTAGTGAGTTGCAAGGTACTAATTCATCAGGTATATCAACAAAATACTTTAAAAACTTAACTAAACGATTAGCAGTAATAAAGTATTCAGAATCACGCGGAATCGCTTGTAGTTGCGGTAGTGCGTGTTTCTTTAAAACTCCAAACTCATAGCTTAACTCAGTGTTAAACACAAAGTCAGCTCCTTCTTGGAATGGGTAAATCCATCTAAATTCACCTCTTCTAACTGATGGCCACATTGACATAGTATCAGTTGCTGGTGAATTACGATATTTAGAATCTCTTACTAATCTACGAAGCAAGCGTAGATCAGTAATACTAATTGGATTATGATCATCAATATGTAATTGAGTTTGTGGTGCAATATAAATTTTATATTTTTGCTCTCTTGGAACTTTAGATGTTAATCTATCGTTTAGGGCGTGAATTCCTTCAATAATAATTGGTGTATTTTCTTCAACCTTAATAGTTGCACCGTCAGTAATCATTGAACGTTTAAAATCATATTTAGGTAATGTTACTTCCTCACCTCTAATTAAGGCAGAAATATCATTGTCAAATCTTTCAATATCTAAAGATTCAATATGTTCTAAGTCTGGTTGTCCAAACTCATCTAGTGGTGCCGCTCCTCTTGGTAAGTAGTAATCATCAATTGAGATCATTACTGGCTTTAATCCAAGCGACATTAAAGTAATTCTAAGTCTCATTGAAAATGTTGTCTTACCACTTGATGATGGTCCAGCGATTGCAATTAAGCGAACTTCATTTCTTTTTTCAATAATTTTAGTTGCTAACTCATGTAGTTCATTTGAGTGCTTAATTTCGCACATATTAACAAAATCAACTAAATCATTACGCTTAAGTGCGTATTCATTCATATTAGCAATGGCAGTTCCCTTGGTTCTTTTGCCCCATCTTGCCGCTTCTCTTAGCGCTTCAGCAAATGTTGGAGCGTGGTGGAATTCTGGAATTTTTCCACCTTCTTCATCTCTTGGATATTGAATAATAAATCCAGCACCATATGTAAAAATATTATACTCAGTTAAATATCCAGTTGATGGAACCATTAATGCGTACATATAGTTAATGTAGTCTTCACATTGATATAAGTTAACATACTCTTCTTCTGTAAATTGAAGAAGATCAATTTTATCTAAATATCCTTGTTCACTATAAGCTAGTGATGCTTCTTCTAAATTAACTAGTCTTCTAGTAATTGGTAAGTCGGCTTTAATAATGCGGTCGACTTCTTCTTTAATTTTTTGAACGTGTTCATCTTGTAATCCGCCTGGCATTCCTCTAACAATTGCTAGAACGGAACGTGAGACGTTGTAGTTAAAACTAACATTTGTTTTTGGATATAGATTTCTAATTGCTTTAGCAACAACAAACCTAAGTCCAGCTTCATAAATTCTAACTGCATCAGAATTTGTAAGATCAAGAAACTCAATCTCTGAATCAGATAGTAATCTTGAATTTAATTCTCTTAAACGCTTATTAACTTTTGCAGCATAAGGTTTAATTTTTAACATCTTACTTATTTCAAGTAAGGTTGTTTCTTTTTTTACTT
>JAAYNT010000060.1 GCA_012520715.1 Acholeplasmataceae bacterium | reverse complement strand
CAGAGTTAACTGGTCTTTTTAGTTCTTAGTTTATTTATTTTGAATTTCTTTTCTTTTGATTATAGTAATAGTTAAACTCATGATCATGAGTTATTTGTCCGATTTTAAGTTTTCCATAAAAACGATAGTGGTATTTAGTTTGTTCATTTTCATCTGTAGCTGTGATAGTGATTTTAATATTGTTGATAAATTGGAATAAATTAGATTCATCAATCATCTCAACTGATAAGACATCACTATTTTCAAGCTTTTCTTTGGTAAAGATAATACGTTTTTTAAATAGGTTTCCAATTGGATCTACTTCTGGAATAATTTCTACTACTTGAGTAGAGTTATTCATATATGATCTTATTTGAGTTCTTTTTATTTGAAGTAATGGTGTTATTTTAGTAATTTCAAAGACTCTTACATCATCTTTAATCCAAGTTTTTATTGATCTTTCGCCTTTTTTAATAGTAATTACTTCAATACCATCTTCAGTAGTTATTGTTCCACTAAATGTAACTTCTTCTTCATTAATATACAACTTGCCATCAATTGTACTTTCACTGGCTTTTTTAGTTGTGTTATAAGCCATTTTAAGTGACATATCTTTGCCATTTAATCTTTTTGATTTATAACTTAAGTGTTGTTCATAACCACTTAATTCTGATAGTTGTTTTCTAGATATTGATCTTTGGAATAGTGATATTTCTACACTTTCTAAAAATTTATTTAGCTCCTCGCCTATTTCTTCAAGTAATAAGTTATTTTGATCGATATCAAATAATAGATTGCTGTTGCTAATAGTGATGTCTTTATCACTATTTACGCTGCTATCATCAGTTGTATAGGCTTGAATGACGGCAGTCATTATTGCCTCATCTTCTTTAGCGTAAATTGGTGTTTGTTTAGTTCCAATCATTAAAACTCCAACTAATAGAGCAACTACCAATACTAAACTTAAGGCATATGCCAATCTTAAGGCAGGTTGGCGATATTTATTAACTCTTACTACTTCAGCTTCTTTTATTTCGATTTTGTTTAAATCAATTTTAGCTAAAACATTAGGTATCTTATTACTAGCATCTATTTTTAGTTGCTCTTTAAATGCTTTTTTACTCATTATCGCACCTCCTTTTTATAATTATCGGACAGTTTTTTAATAGAGTTATTATAACTCCATAAAACTGTTCCAAGAGGTCTATTAACAATTTTTGAAATTTCTTTAAAAGACATTTCATCAAACACTCTTAATAAGACGATTATTCTTTCATCGTCTGTTAAAATTACAAGTAGTTCAAAAGCTTCATGCTCTAAATCTAGATCTTTAGCATCACTTTTATAATAGACTTCTTCTTCAATTGTAATATCAATTAATTGTTCATGACTACTTTTTCTATAGTAATCGATTGCTAGATTTCTAGCAATTGTCGAAAGCCAAGACTTAAAGTTTCTCTTTGGGTCAAATTGATTGATGTTTTCGATCATTTTAATATATGTTTCTTGCATTAGATCTTCAGTTGCATCATCATCTTTAACTATTGAGACAATTATAGAGTAAACTAATTTATTAGTTTCGTAATAGATTAATTCAAATGCTTGGTTGTCTTTTTGTTTTAATTTTTGAATTAAATGAGGGATGCTATCTTTCATTTTTTAATACTCCTTTAGTTCAAGAAGTATTATATCACAATCAAAGATAGCATATCAGTTTATAATATTTTTTTAGTTATTAGTTTCTACTTCTAAATCGATGTCTGTTTCAATTTCAGTTCCTAAGATAGTTTTAACTTTATAATCACCTTTAATACGGTATTGGTGTTTATTACCATTTTCGTTTTTATGAATACGTAGTTCGACTTCTAATTTTCCTTCGGCTTTTCCAAATTCGCCAAGTTCAAATTTGTCAAGTTCGATCTTTAAAGTTATTTTTCTTACATTTCCATCTTTTCTAATATGAATCTCATATTCAAGTTCCATATCATCGATTTTAAGTTCAACTTCTAATTTTACGCCACCACGAGTTTCTTTGTATTCTAATTCAAATTCTTGTTTGAATCCTAGTCTTGATTCAATTACATATTTGAATTTTCTTTGTCCACCTTCAACTTTAGATTCAATTTTAATTTTATCTCCATTGTTTTCGCGGTAAACTTTAGTAACTCTTTCGCCTTCTTCAATTTCAACTTCACCAGTTACTTCGTGTTCTACTTCAGCGCCGTTTGCTTTTATTACTAAAACGCCTTTGTATTCGATTTCAATTTCTAATTCATCATCGTCATCTTCTTCTTCATAATCAGTTACATTATAATATAAGATATATTCTACTTTTTCACCTTTTAAGTTAACTTGAGAATATGACATCATTTTTTCGTAACCTTCACGATCAGATTCACCATGAGTAATTTCAATTGAATCAATCATTGTTTCAATTTGAGCTAGTAACTCATCAATTTGTTCAGCTAGTCCTTCAGCTAATGCGTTTTTGATTTCTATTTTAATTTCAGTTGATATTGTTGTATCACTATCAACAGTAATATTATCATCGATATACGCACTAGTGTTTCCACTCATACTTGATGCTTGAACAGCTTGAACCATAAATGCGTCTTCTTCTTTAGCTAATGCTTTATTTGTGCCACATGCTGCTAATGTGGCGCCTCCTAATACTAATAAAAATACAAAAATTAAATATCTGAATGATTTTTTCATAATTCATTCCTCCTTTTTCACCTATAATACGAACGAGGGTGATGATTTATTGGAATTATTTTTAATTATCTTAATTTTCACACAATTGACTTAATTTTTAATTGTTTGAAATTATTTATAAAAATTGCAAATTTATCATAAATAAGCCAATTCTTTGGTATAATAATGGCGGTGATTAAAATGATTAAGTATATTAATGATAAAGAATTAAATAATATATTAAATAGTAATGATAAAGTAGTAATGGTCTTTTTAAAAGGAAATGATTGCGGAGTTTGTCAGGCTGCTGAGTTTAGAATTAATAATATTATGTCTAAAAAATTTCCTAACTTAGATATTTATTATCTTGATTTAGATGATAGTCCTGAATTTAGAGGTCAACACTTAATATTTACAATTCCAACTATTTTATTATTTGAAGGAAATAAAGAAATACACAGGGAATCAAGAATTATTGACTTTTCAAGATTAGAGCGTAACTTAAAAATAATATTTGACGAATAAAAAAGAGCCGGCGGCTCTTTTTATTTGTCTAGTACTTTCTTTCGAAGTTCATCAAGTACTACTACCATCGCCCAAGTATCTAATTTACAGTAAGCTAGTAAGTTTTGATACATCTTATTATAATCAGCTGGATTTAAGTTGTTAAGCTTAGAAAATTGCAAGACAGCATCAGTTCCTTTTTGAACTTGATCTAATTTTGAATAATCTAAATGGGGGGCAAAGATAGGTAATACCTTTTTAATAGAAAAACTACCATTTAACTTAGATTCATAATATAAAAACTCAGTTTGTTTTAAGTTAAATAATTTGGCATTTCCTTTTAGTAGATGCATTAAGTCAAATGCATCTTCTATTAAAGGATTAATTAATTTATCATGATATGGAAATAATTCATTTAATTCTCTTAATATTCTTTTTTCAAATGAAACATTATAAGCTAAAATCATACCGTTTGGATCATCAAGTTTTGTTATTAAATGATTATATAACAATTCTCTTTCATCTTCTAGATGATTTTTAACTAAATATTCATAGTGATCATTATCAATATCACATACACCAGGTTCTCTTTCAATATGTAGTGAGTATTGAAAGACTGATTGGGTGTAGCACTTCTCACCTTTAAATCTTGGTAGAGGGGAAGCAAATGTTTCAAAGTCAAGATGATAAATTGGGTATTTAATCATATTAATACCTTCTTTAATTAATGAGTACTTATAGTAAGGTTCATCATTTAATACTGCATGTCTTTGAATTCTTTGATTATCATTTCTAAGATCAATATCTTCAAAGTCTAATACCTTAGTATAGCCTTTTTCGATTAATTCAAATCTATCTTCTTCGTTTTCTTTTAGGCCACCCATTGGAAATTTATAGTGATTTCCTACATATGTAAATATTGAGTTAAAATCAGGTATATTTTTATCAACACGACAAATATCATTAAAATATGGACATTCTCTAATTGTATTTCTTAGACAATGTTTTCCAATTTTAACAGGACTTGCGTCCATATTATTAACTCTTGTGATAACTATATTTGAATATCTTTTTAAGTCTTCTTTAAGCTCTTCAGTAAGTTTAGTATATTCAAAAAAACTAATAATATCATCTGAATAGATTGGTTCTAGGTTTTCATCTTTCTTACCATCATAAATATATTCATGATTCAATAAAGCTAGGAAATATCTAATTGGTTTTTTAGGTAATTTATTACTATTTTCAATAACATATCTTTGAAATGCTAAGTCAAAACCCATTCTTCCATCACTTGTAAATGGATCAAATAGGGCTTTTTGATTGGGAATACTTAGATCTTTATTAATTTCATGTGAGCGGTAATAAATTCCTGATGGCATTTTAGTAAATAATTTGTTTTTGCCGCCTCTTTTTAATAAGTTTCTAGAAGTTGAAGCTTTAACTTCTACTACTATTATTTCATCTTCTGTTTCAACGTATACGTCTAAAAAACAGTGAAACTTATAACCATCAATTTCTGCTTCAAAGTGTTTTTGGGAAAAAGTTTTTAGTCCGTATTGAACTTTGGCACCTTTATACATATTTTTAAGTTTTCTTGCAGCAAGTATTTCTATTTTATTATAATCTTCTTCAAACGGGCTTTCTTCTTCTAAATCTTTTAAATCAATATCTTCATCATCTTCATCATAATCATCACTTCTTTTTAGTGATTCAAGGATGATTCTTTTACGTTCTAATGCTTCTTCTGCATAAATACCTTCAATTGAATTTGGATCAAAAGTAATAAGGGCATCACTGCCCTTTTTATCAAGTTCTTGAAGTGCAACAAATCTATTACAACGTATTAAGTTTAAAAATCTAGATTTTGAAATTAACATAAAATTACCTCTATTCGTTTGATAGTATTAAAGTAAATGATATTTCATTAGTAGTTAAATTAATTATTTGAAATATTAACTTGTCATCTTTTTTTTCATAGTTAACAGAATACTTATGATTTAATAACATCTCTTTTTGAAAAAAGAGCTCCATTGTGTTATAAGTATAAGCTTCGTTTATTAACTCATCAGTCAGTGCATCATAAATAAACTCAACATATCTTAAATGATTAGTATGTCCTAAGTTATCAATGTGTGAGTTTTTCACTTTGTCTTTGGCAATTTCTATTAATTCAAACTCATCTCTAATACCACTTTTTAAATCTATTAAATGTTTATTTTTAACATCAAGTGAAATAAAAGGAAGTTCTTTTTTTCTGTAAATTGAATTAGTTTCAAAATCAAATAAAATTGAATAAGAAGCTCCAACTATTAAATTATCACTTGATTTTATTTCATATTCTCTTCTAAAATATGGTCCTCTTCTACCTGAATACCAAGTATTGCCATTAAAAGTTGTAGGTAAATCAATTCTTTTTAAAAACTTTAACTTCATTGAAATAATAACCCACGCATATCTATCTTGTAGCAAGATACCAAAACTTTGATCAGTATCTTTTAGGTGATCAAAACTAAGTTGCGATAACAAAATTGGATAAGCAAACAATTTATATCCATATTTATCAAAATAATTAACGTTTAATTCTAATTTATACTTCATGTCATATCCCCATTTCATATTACAATTAGTATATAAAAATACTTGACTGTGGTCAAGTATTTATTATATTATCTATATTTATTTATTATTATCGATTTGAAAGCCGTATAACATCTTATCTAAACCGTAAAACTCACGTTCTTGGGCTTGAAATAAATGAACAATCACATCATTTAAATCTACTAAAACCCAACCGCTTGATTTACCTTCAATATTTAGAAGTTCGTCTTTAAATGATTGTTTTAAGTTATTAGCTGCTGCGTTAGCTTGACGTTCATTAACAGTTGCAATAATAAAATAATCATAAAACGGTGATGTTTTATTAAAATCATATACTTTAATGTCTTTTGCTTTAATATCTTCTAAAACTTTTACGACACTTTCGTATTTAACCATAATTTCTTCCTTTCTTTTATAATAATTATATGTCTGTATTTGCTCATCTAAAGGTTTTACTCCCTTAGATTTTAAATGTTTTAAACTACTTTCTAGTAAATATAATACTGCATCATCTAAATTATTTAGTGCTAAATTATATATAATTTTAGCATCTTCAAATGTTCTAGATGGTTCAGATTTATCTGAAATTAATATTATTTTTTCTAATTTTGTCATGTTTGGTCTACCAAATACATGATACCTTATTGCATCTAGTATATCATCTTGAACGTTAGGTATTAATTGTTTTAGTTTAATTGCTGCACTATACGGGTGATACATAAACTCGTTATCTTGATATTTTTTTATTATTTCTTGATCTAGATATTTCGTTTGTTCTGATATTTCATCATATTTGGTATAGTCATGAAATAAGGCTGCAAGTTTTGCTTTTAAAACATCTTCATCATGTATTTTAGCAAGCTCTTCTGCAACTTTAATAACACCTTTAACATGATTTATTCTAGAAGGATTATCTTTTAATTTATTAAATACTAATTTTTCTAAATCTTTCATAAGAAAAATGCCTCTTTTAAACTAATATGTAATCCTTTAGGATATGTTATTTCAATTGTGGCTGGTCCATTTAAATGGACTAAGCCAAAATCTGCTAATGTTATTTGATATTTCTTTTTCTTGTTTAACTTAAAATTAGTTTTAGTATAATCAAAAACTTGATTAAACTGCGATTTTAAGTTATTGGGGTTCACTCTTTTAATATCTAAATTATTAGTATAAAAAACGATTGAATCATCACTACCTTTTAAGTAATTAATTGATACAAACTTATTAATTAAAAATGCTTGGTCTTCTTTTACTTGATAAATAACCGGCTTAAATTCAGTTAATGGGATAATCTTACGATATTCTTCATAAGGCATTATTTCATGCAAATAACCACCTTGAAACAAGCCTGGTAAGTCATGTAAGTAATATCCGTCTACTTTTTTAGTAATCTTATCTTGAGTTAAGCCCGCTTTAACATCAGTAAGTGTTAAATCTTGATTAGTAAGGGCGTTAAAGATAGTGGTTTTACCACTATTTTGAACTCCAAATAAGTAAACATTTTTGGTATTATATGTTTTAATATATTCTCTAAGCTTTCTAATATCTTCTATACTTGTAGAAGACATTAATAAAATATCATCATATGGTGCATGATAAACATTAGCTTCTTTTCTTAATCTTTGATATAAATATTCATAATTAGTTTGATGCGGTAAAAGATCAAGTTGATTAATAACATAGACTATTTTGGCAGAATCTGAATATCTTTTAATTGGATATGAAAAAACTAAGTCTAAATACATCACCGAAGTTACTACTAATACTAATGAATTAGGTTCAATTTTTGGAATAACATTCGGATGAACATGTTTTTCGACCTTTCGGTAATGCTTTAAGCGAAAACAAGCTTGGCAAAAATCCATCTCTAAGTTTTTAGTATATCCAACTTCATTTTTATCTAGCGATAATATAGCTCCGCAGCCTAAACATCTTTTATCTTGGTTCAAACTGATCTAACCTCTCTTTATATAGTTTTGGATCTCTTCTTTTAATTCTTTTTAAAAGACATCTTTCTCTAAAACGATTAATCTTAGTTGGAATTCCTTCTGATTTTGGATCAACTGGATTAACTAAAATTGAATAAAACCCCATTTTCTTAGCTCCAATAACATCAGTCATTAGTTGATCTCCAATTGATGCTACTTCATTTGGAGTAGAGTTTGTTAAGTTTAAGCCTTTTTTAAAGCCACACTTAAAAGGTTTTTTAGCATTAGCAAGAAATAAAAAATTATTTCCAACTGCAAGTTTAGTTCTTCTATTTTTATTATTAGTAATAATTAAAACTTTAAAATCTTTTTCTAACTCCTTAAGATGGTTAACTACTTCGTCAGTTAACAAAGCTACATCATAAGGAATTAAAGTATTATCCAAATCAAAAAACAAGGTTGTAATACCCTTGTCTTTTAAGTTTTGATAGTTGATATTATATATATTTGGATAAAACTCGTTTGGAACTTTTTTATTCATTTTTGGCAGATTGTGATAGTCCTATTTCCTTAATAACAACTGTAAATACATTTCCAGTTTCTGATTTAACTACTACTTCATCACCAACTTGATGATTTCTAATTGCTTTTCCAATTGGTGATTCAATTGAAATTGTACCACGACCTGGATTGGCTTGAAGTCCACCGACAATATCAAATTCTTTAACCATATTTTGATTTACAAAATGTAGTTTAACTTTTTTACCCATTCCAACAACATTATCATTAGTTGCTTTAATGATTCTTACGTTTTTTAAGATGTTTTCAATTTCTTTAATACGTCCTTCAATTTGAGCTTGCTGAGTTCTTGCTGCATCATAATCAGCATTTTCAGATAAGTCACCTTGAGCGCGTGCTTCTTTTAAGTTAAGTAAGTTTTGTGGTCTTGCGACATCTTTTAGATGAGTTAATTCAGCTTCGTATTCTAAAACTCCCTCTTCTGTTAAGTCATATACTCTTTTAGTCATAATTATTACCTCTATTTCTTAATTTATTTACTTATTTATTATATCATAAAATGATATTATTAATAAGATTTACCGTTTTATGACGATAGATGCGTCAATTTTAATCTTTTTTTAGCTATTTTATAGTTAGGCATTAACTTTTCTAAGACTTTATAAAAGTCTTTAGAATGGTTAGGAACTATAAAATGCGAGTATTCATGATACATAATATATAATATTAAATCATCAACTAGTTCTGCCATTTTCAAACTATAATAT
>JAAYNT010000059.1 GCA_012520715.1 Acholeplasmataceae bacterium | reverse complement strand
GTAAGTGAAAATTAGTTATTAAATGATCGATTACCTTAAATTTATAACCAGGATATATAAATATATTAGTCTCAAATATACCTGGTTTAAAACCGTTATCAAAATTACTTTCTAGCGTTCTTACAGTCGTTGTTCCAACGGCTGTTATTTTTTTACCATTTTTTTTAGCTTCGTTTAACTTATCGGCAGTTAGCTTATCAATATAATAAGTTTCACTATGCATTTTGTGATCTTCTACTTTCAAAACTTCTACTGGTCTAAATGTTCCAAGTCCAACATGAAGTGTAACTTCTAGTATTTCAACACCTTTATCAAGTAGTTTTTTTATTATTTCATCAGTAAAATGAAAGCCAGCAGTTGGTGCGGCAGCTGATCCTAATTCTTTTGCGTAAATAGTTTGATAACGATCTCGGTTATCAAGTTTTTTCTTAATATATGGTGGTAGTGGCATTTCTCCTAATTCTTCTAATATTTCATATAAAATACCATCATATATTAACTTACAAGTAGCAATACCACTACCACGAAGTTCTAGTATTTCTAATGTTAATTTATCATTAAATGATACGGTAGTTCCAACTTTTACTCTTCTTTGCGGTTTTACTAATATTTCCCATACATCTTTATTAGTTTCTTTAAGTAGTAATACTTCAATATTAGCATTAGTATCAACTTTTTTTCCGTGTAGTCTAGCTGGTAAGACTTTAGAGTTATTTACTACTAACACATCACCTTCATTAAAGTATTTGACAATATCATAAAATGTTTCGTGTTTTAATAAATTTTCATCTCTTTTAAGTACCATTAACTTTGATGTATCTCGTTTTTCAAGTGGATTTTGAGCAATTAACTCCTCTGGTAAGTAATAATCGTAGTCTTTAACGTTCATTTTAGAAAATTCCTTTGTAATATTTAATGCCTAATTCTTCATAAGCTTTTTCGGTTGCAATTCTTCCACGAGCAGTTCTTTTAATATAACCTTCTTGAAGTAAGTAAGGCTCGTATACATCTTCAATTGTTCCTGGTTCTTCAGAAATAGCGGCAGCAATTGTATCAAGTCCAACTGGTCCGCCACCAAAGTGCTTAATAATGGCTTCTAAATAGTTTAAGTCTTTTTGATCTAAGCCATTTTCATTAATACCTAATTTATCAAGAGCTAAATTACAAATTTCAGTTGTAATTACCCCGTCACCAATAATTTGAGCAAAGTCACGAATCCTGCGAAATAATCGATTAGCAATTCTTGGTGTTCCCCTACTTCTTTTTGCTAAATTATTAACTGCAACTTCGGTAATTTCAGTTTGGTAAACTGATGAAGTTCTAACTACAATCTCAGCTAAGTCTTTAACCTCATAATAATCTAGACGAAATACGACACCAAAGCGGTCTCTTAGTGGCCCTGATAGATCACCAAAACGAGTAGTGGCTCCTACTAAAGTAAATGGTGGTAAGTCAATTCTAATTGATCTTGATTCACTATCTCTACCTAAGACGATATCAATTACAAAATCTTCCATTGCTGCATATAATACTTCTTCAACTACTTTAGGAAGACGATGAATCTCATCAATAAATAAAACATCACCTGGTTCAAGCGTTGATAAAATAGCGGCTAAATCTCCGCTTCTTTCAATCGCTGGTCCTGATGTTACTCTAATATTTGTTCCCATTTCATTCGCAATAATTTGAGCAAGAGTCGTCTTACCTAAACCTGGAGGCCCGTATAATAAAGTGTGATCGATTACTTCATTACGACCTAATGCCGCTTTTAAGTATACATCAAGGACTTCTTTTACTTCATTTTGACCAATAAATTGGTCTAATTTATCTGGTCTTAGTGATTGTTCATCATCATATTTTTCAATTAATTCATTTAAGATTTTACTTTCACTCATTAAAGTACTCCTATTTTAGTAAAATTGATAATGCTTCTTTAATCATTACTTCAATTTTATTTGATGGCGTAATTTTTTTAACTACTTTTCTAATTTCAGTTTTAGAATAGCCAAGAGCAGATAATGCTTCTTGTAAGTCATCTAGTTCTTTAGTTCCTGTTTCTTCTTCAACAATTAACTTGCCTTTTAAATCAAGTATAATTTGTTGAGCGGATTTTGTTCCAATACCTGGAAACTTAGTTAAAAGTTTAACATTACCTTCTTCAATTGCTACAATAACATCATTTATATTATCAGTAGCAAGAATACTTAGGGCACTTTTTGGACCAATTCCAGAAACATTTAATAACTTTAGAAATAAATCTTTTTGCTCTTCAGTTTGAAACCCATATAAAAAGATATCTGGTTCTCTAACTCTTTGGTGAACATATACTTTCATTTCTTCGTTTAAAGTATATAAATATGGGTTACTAACTATTAGTTGATAGCCAATATTATTAACTTCTAAAACAATATAATTAGGTCTTATCTTCGCAATTTTCCCTACTAAGTATGAATACATAAAATCACCAAATTTCTATAATTTTTACTATTAATATTATATCATAATTAATAAACTATTGATAGTTTTATTAATACCTTAAAACATTCTAGTTAACACTCTAAGTAATTTAGATATATTTCATGATATAATATTTAATAGGATGTGAGAAGTTGATTAACGAAAAAGACTTAAAATTAAAACTTACAAACTTTTACAAAGGTCTAAACTTGGCAGACGAGACTAAGCCAATTATAGACCGTCTTTTTGTTGATTATCGTATTCAACTTAAAAAATTAGAAGACTCATTAAAAGAAGCTTTAAATAATGATGCGAAAAGATCACTAAATATTAACCGCGAATATTATGATATTGTTAGTAAACATTCAAGTTTGTATGAGGAGTTTGTTGTTAAAAACAAAAAAACTACTCGTAAAAACATTGAAGAAAACAATAAAGCCAAACAAGAAATTTACTTACAAGAATCAGTTTTAGAAGCTGAGTCTAAAATCATTATTAGTAATTCAGAAACTACAGCAAGAACTGAAATTAATGAATTTGAAAAGAAATTAATTAATTTAATTGCTTCTACTAAAATTGAAATTGAAGAAGCTAAAAAAACATATATGATTAATTCAGATATGTGGATTAAAGAAAGAGACTCAGAACTTAAAGCTTTAAACGAAGATTTTGAAAGACAATTAAAAGATATTAAGAAAAAACAACAAGAACGAAGTAAAGCATATGAAACCCAAATGGTTCTAATAAGACAGCAAAGGGAACAACTTGTATCTAATAATAGTGAAGAATACCGCAAAATTAAAGAAAACCATATTGAATTTAGCATTTTTCACAATTCACAAATCGATATAGCAAGCGATAAACTGCGAGATGAACAACGTCGATTAAACGAAGAAATGATTGAACCTTTTAACAACTTAAAAGAACAAATCAATATCTTACAACAAAAAATAGAAACTAAAAAAGCTGAAATTGAATTTGATATACAAACTAAATCAGATGATCTTTTAGTTCCATTTCAACAATTAAAAACTAAATATGATGAAGATATGAGAGCTTGTGTAATTGATCAAAATAATCAAATACAACAACTAGAAAATAAATATAAATTATGTGAATCAGAAATTAATAAACAAATTAGAACTTTAACTCAACTTTATGAATCTGGTGACAAATCAAATTCATCTAAACGTGAATACAACAAAAAAGTTAAAGCACTTAATAAAGAGAAAAAAGATAACTTAAATCTTAAAAATCAACAAATTAGAGAAATTAAATTACTTAAACAATCTCAATTTATAGAACTAACAACTAATTTTGTTGAAAAAAAGAAAATATTAGATTTAGAATTTGTTGAATTTGAATATGAAAAATTAAAAGATAAAAATGAATTTATTTGTGATCATGAAAAACAAATAAATTTAATTAATTTACAAATTGCCAAATTAGAGGAAGACAAAAACTATAAAATTTGGCTTTTAAATAATGCTTATAATAATGAAATAGCTTATTTAGAGCGAATTTTACAACTTGGTTCTGAAAACCAAGAACTACTTGTTAAAAACCAAGTTGGTGAAAATTCACTTCTTCTTGCCAATAATGCATATCATAATGATTTAATTAAAACTTACTATTTACTTGAAGCTGAATTATTACAACTGCAAAGTTCTATCTTAAATTTAGAACACCAACATGACTTAAATGAAGTAACTTCTAAATATCAGTTACTTATTCAAGAAGAGATGGTTAAAAGAGATAGTTTAATTAAACAATATGAATATGAAGTTTTAATGGAAAAAGAAAACTTAAAAAGACATAATTCTGAAATTATGTCAAATTTTGAACAAATCAAAGCTAAGACCGAATATGAATTAAATCATCAAAAAAATGAAAATAGTCGGCAAATCCAGCAACTTGATTATATTTTAAACTTAAAAAATATTAAAACTGATAATTTAACCAAAAAACAAGAGGCAAGTATCCAGCTACAAATCGCAAGAGCCAAAGCTGATCGTAACTTTAAGATGTATAAAATTAGTGCTGAGAAAAATGATGGTTACTATTTAGGACTTTTTGAAATTTTATTTGAATATCATAAAAAATATGACGCAATAACTAAACTAATCAAAATTAGTTATGATCATCCAGATTTTGATATGGCTACTTTTTATCATTTATTAGATATTTCTGATACATTGACTAGACATTTTATGAATGAAATGGTAGAAATTTTAGAAAAATTTGAAAAAATGACTACTGAGTTTATTGATAATAGAATTGAAGAGTTAACAGGTTTCAAATTTATTAATAAAGAGCAGGAATTACTAGATAGAGTAGCTGCAAATGAAGACTTAATTAAAGAGGCTATTGAAGTTATTGAACAAGAAAGAAGACAACTTGTTAATGATTTAAATGCTTTAGATGCTATTATCCTCCGTGATACTATTCAAATTTCTAGTTTATATAAAAACATTCAAAACTTAAAGTCTAAACCTTCTACTCCTTTAATTGATGAAGAGTTAGTTCAATTAGAACTAGGTTTAACAGTTTTAAAAAACTATGTTAAAAGTAATGAGAAAAATAAAAGACAACTAGAAAAACAAATTCTTATTAAAGATAGAAAAATCGCCCCATTAAAGCAAGAACTAACATACTCAAACTTATTATATCGTTATGAAAAAAGAGTTCTAACTAGACAAATGGAACGTTATGCTAGAGTTTATTACCGTCAAAAGAACCGTAATATTAAACAATTTAGTTTAACTAAAGAAAAAGTTAAAAAATATTGCATAAATTTAACTAATGGTATTGAAAACTTAAAAAATACATTAGCTAAAAATATTGAAGCCATTAACATTCAACAAAAAAGAGCTAAAAGACTAAGAGATAAGTTTATTAATAACTTACATCAAGACTTTAATAATTTTAGAAATATTAACCTAAGTTTATATCAATCACAAGTAAAAGATCAACAAAATGTTGTTAATGGGTTTAACTCATCTTATTTAAGATTAAATAAAAACTTAAATCACAGTTATGAGAGTAGTTTTTC
>JAAYNT010000058.1 GCA_012520715.1 Acholeplasmataceae bacterium | reverse complement strand
TTAACATTTATAAATCCATTATCCTTTTAACTTCGTTAGCTAATTTTATGTATTCATCTTCGTATTGTTTTTCGGTTTTTTCAAAGTTAATAGGAATTTGTGATAGTAACTGTGCACCTAACTTTTTAGCAACTTCTTCTCCGCCGCCACTACCAAAGATAAAGTCTTTTTGATCATTAGCATAATTGTAATAATAGCTCATATTTTCTACAACACCAATTACTTCATGACCAATTTGCATTGCCCCAAGACCTGCTTTAACAGCAATTTTAGAAGCTGCGATATTTGGTGTTGTTACAATTAACATATCGCTTTTTGGAGCGAACTTATTAATATCAAGAGCAATATCACCTGTGCCTGGTGGAAGGTCAATTAGTACTAATTTAGTGTCTTCTTCCCATCTTACGCCATTAAAGAAATATGTTAACATTTTGTTAAGCATAGGTCCACGCCACATCAGTGGCGTGTCATCTGGCATAAAAAATTCCGTTGACATTACTTCAATGTTTTGTCCTCTAAGGGGAATCATCATTTCATTTTCATCACCCATTACAGGTTCTTTTTTAATATCTAGAAGAAATGGAACTGATGCACCGTAGACATCGGCATCAACAATTCCTGTTTTAATACCTATTTTATTTAAAGCTTTTGCTAAGTTAACAGTAACTGTTGATTTTCCAACTCCACCTTTACCACTAGCAATACCTAAGTATTTGTATGGTGCTGGACCTTTTGGAAATTCTTCAACTTCAATTTTTACTCCTGGTATTTCTAAATCTTGTTTTAATAGTTTAGTAATCGCAATTTTAACTGCTCTTTCATCTCTATCTTTATTCATTAATAAAACAACAACTTCGCAAACTCCTTCAGGATTTATAAAAACAGATTTTAATCCACCGGTTTCAGCCAGAGGAAGTTTTGCGGTTGGATCTTGTATTTTTCCAATTAATTTAGTCAATTCTTGGTTTGTCATTTCTATTCTTTTTCCTTTCTAGTCTTGCTTTTTTAAAGTAAGACGACATTCTTTTTACAAATTTTGAATTATCATAACTTAAAATTGATACTCGGTATAATGGGCCAAAGAAAAATAATATTAATACTAAAAATAAACCCATAATAATTAATGAAATTAACATTTGCCACCATGTAATAACTCCACCTGCAAATGCAACAGGAGCAACAAAACCACTAAGTGGTGGAATATATGATAATACCTTTATTATCGCAAATCCTGTATTTCCGGCTGGGATTAAAAACATATTTAAATAAAATCCTATTAATAATATTAAAGTAAGTGGTCCTTGAGCGTTTTGATAGTCTTCTTGAGTATTACTCATTGCTGCAACTAATCCACCTAGGACAATAAAAATTAAGGCAAATACTAATGCAAACATCATAGCAACAAATAAATATAACAATAAATGGCCACCAAATTGCAGATCCATTCCTTCACTAAATCCAGGAATGTTTCCATTCATCGGCGCTTTTAATGTACCACCAATTAAAGTACCAATTAAAACAAATAATAACATTAACCCACCTTGTGCAAGCATAAAAACTACGCTAGCTGACACTTTTGATAAAAAGTGTGTTTTTGGTGGAACTGATGAGATTATTGTTTCAATAGCTTTTGTTGATTTTTCTTGAACTATATCCACACCAACAAACATAACAGCTCTTAAGACAATAATTAACATTGGTATTGAAATAATAAGATTAATCATTATCATTCTCAATATCTTATCTTCACTCATACTATCATCAACAATTTTAGTATGATAATTTACTTCCACAATTGGAAGTGAAATATCTTCAATTACAACTCGTGATTGCATAATCGTTGAAGATAAGGTGTTAAGGGCAGTTTGAGAGACGCTATTGTGGTAAATATCAACTTTTAACTCTTCTAAGTTACTAATATTAGAAAACCATATTAGTATCTCATTACTACCTTCTTCATAATTTTTAGATAGTTCTAAGATATTTTCTTCACTTGCTTGAGACTCTCCAATACTAAACTCAAATATAAACCCTTGAACTCCCATTGATTTAAGTTGTTCATCCGACAACTTATTTTCAATATAGCCACTCATTTTCTCATGATTGGTATTTTCTAAATTATCATAATGAACTTGAACTGATATAACATCAGCCTCACCTGAAAATGAGTTAATAATAGCTGGTAGATTTAACATTAATACAATAACTATAAATAAAATAATGTTGCTAATTAGGAAAGCTTTATTCCAAATTACTTTTTTAATATTTTCAAAAGTTAAAAATTTAAACTTCTTCATTTGTTAAAACCTCCTTATTGTTAATTTTTCTTTCTTTCATCGTTTCAATAAATATATCAGAAAGCTTTGCTTCTTCAACATCAAAACGAATAACGTTAGGAAGTGTTTTAACATAGTTAAATACATCCATTGCTACATCAGCATTTTCAATTTTTACTTCGTATAGATCAGCTCTTTTAACAACTTCATAAACACCTTTAATAGCTTCTAGTTTCTCTTGATTGATACCGTCAGCAATTAATTTAATGTTTTTCTTTTGAAACTCAGTTTTTATATCTTTAATTTTGCCATTTAAAATAGCTTCACCTTTATCTAAGACTAAAACTTTTTCACAAAATGCTTCAACATCATCAATTTGATGAGATGAAAAGACAATCATTGATCCTTGAGCTTTAAAGTCATTAATAACTTCAACAAACATTTTAGTATTAATAATATCAAGACCACTAAATGGTTCGTCTAATACTAATAATTTTGGATTGTTAATAATGGCTGTAATAAATTGGATTTTTTGTTGGTTACCTTTTGATAATTCACTAACTTTTCTTTTTTTATAGTCAGTAATTTCAAAACGTTCTAACCAAAAATCTAATCTTCGATCGATTGTTTCTTTGTCTAAGTCTTTTAATCCGCCAAAGAAATGAACTAACTTTTCAACAGTTAGTTTTTGAAGAAGTGATCTTTCTTCGATCATATAACCAATTTCATTAACATCAGAATAACTAACAATGCGATCAAAGTATTTAACTTCTCCAGCTTCTGGTTCTAAAAGACCCATAATCATTCTAAATGTAGTAGTTTTCCCACTACCATTTGAACCAAGTAATCCAAATATTTCACCTGGTTCAATTGTAAAACTAATATTATTAACAGCTTTTACTTCGCCATAACTATAACTTGCATTTTTTACTTCTAACATAATCTTAGTCCTTTTTTAATATATCAATTTCAACTGATAATTCATGTATTTGTTTAATTGCATAATCTAAATCTTCTTTCGTATGATTAGCTGATAACATCATTCTAATTCTAGCAGTTCCTTTTGGAACTGTTGGAAATACAATACCTGATGTA
>JAAYNT010000057.1 GCA_012520715.1 Acholeplasmataceae bacterium | reverse complement strand
TTGAATGATTGCTTTAATAGGAAACCAAAACAGTGGCAAGACAACTCTTTTTAACTTGCTTACAGGCAGTCATCAAAAAACCGGTAATTGGCCTGGTGTAACTTTAGAAAAAAAGATTGGTAAAATTAAAAATACCAATCAATACTTACTAGACTTACCAGGCATTTATTCTCTTTCTTCATATAGTGAAGAAGAGATGGTCTCAAGAGATTACTTACTAGAAGAAAATCCTCGTTTTATTATTAATATTATCGATGCTACCCAATTAGAAAGAAGTCTTTATTTAACTTTGCAGTTAATCGAGTTAAATATACCACTTATTATTTGTCTTAATATGAATGATATTTCTAAGAAAAAAGGCCTAACAATCGACTTAGAAAAACTAGAAGAAGTATTAGGACACCCAGTCTTAGAAATATCAGCCTTAAAGAAAACTGGTATTGATAAGTTAACTAAGTTAATTAGTTCATATGAACCAAAGGTAAATAATCAACTAACTTATTATAAACCAGAAATAGAAGAAGTTATTTCTAATATTGAAAATAATCTTGAGCACCGAGCTAAAAAGTTCATCGCGGTTAAAATATTAGAAAATGACGAACAAATATCTAAATATGAAACTGATGAAATTAAAAAAATCAAAGATGATTTCCTAAATAATAACGACTTATCAATTGATGAAGAAATAGCTCACTCAAGATATAGCTTCATTGAAAATATAAAACTAGATATCGTCAGTCACAATGATGATTACTATAAAGAATCAACAAGTGAAAAAATAGATAAAGTTTTACTTAATAGATGGCTTGCAATTCCAATATTTATATTAATTATGATGGCAATTTATTATCTTGCTGCTGGAGTAGTAGGCACATACACCGTAGAAGCAATCGAAGGACTATTTTCTAGTTTACAAGAAGTTACGGGTAACTGGCTAGAATCAGTTGGAGCTTCACCTTGGGCCATTAGCTTAGTTAATAAAGGTGTTATTGGTGGAGTAGGAGCAGTTTTAGGTTTTTTACCACAACTAACAATACTATTTTTATTAATTTCACTACTTGAAGCAAGTGGTTATATGTCTAGAATTGCCTTTACACTTGATGCCCTTTTTAGAAAAGTAGGCTTAAGTGGTAAATCAATTATTCCATTTATATTAGGAATCGGTTGTAGTGTTCCAGCAATTATGGCAACAAAAACAATCGATGATGAGCAAGAAAAAGAAATGACTATTTATTTAGCACCATTTATTCCTTGTAATGCTAAACTGCCGATAATTGCTTTGTTTGCCGGTTATTTCTTTCCAAATAACCGCGGTCTTATTACTGCAACATTTTATTTTATGGCAATAGTAGTAATTGCACTAATGTCTTTAGTATTAAAAAAGATTGCATTTAAAAAAAGCTCAACTGGATATATCTCTGAGCTTCCTACTTATAAACTGCCATCACCAAGATATGTATTTTTCGATGTTGGTGGCAAGATTTGGTCATTTATTAAAAGAGCTGGAACAGTTATCTTACTAAGCTCAATTATTATTTGGTTTTTAGCATCAATGACTTGGAGTTTTACATATACAACAAATCCAAGTGAAAGTATTTTAAAAACATTTGGTGATATTTTATCACCGATCTTTTACCCGATGCTAGGAACTAGAAACTGGGGAGCCTCAGTTTCAGCCATTCAAGGACTTGTAGCAAAAGAAAATGTTGTTTCTACAATGGGTGTAATTGCCGGTCTAACTGAAGAAGCAGTAGAAGCTCTTGGATCAAATCCAACCCAGGAACAGCTAACCCAGTTATTTGGGTCAAATTCAACTTCATTGTTTGCAACATTTACTGGTTTATCTGCATTTTCATTTATGACATTTAATTTATTTTCAGCACCATGCTTTGGAGCCATTGGTGCAATGAGAGAAGCATTTGGTTCAACTAAGAAAATGTGGCTTGCAGTTATATTACAAACAACGTTTGCTTGGGTACTTGCAAGTTTAATTTTTGGAATTGGAACATTAATCGGGGTGATGTTTTAATGAGTTTAGCAGATATAATTATTGTTATTTTAGTGTCATTAATAGTTATTTTAATTATTGCTAGAATGATTTATAAAAGAATTAAAAAAGATTATTGTTATGATTGTTCATCAAAAGCGGGTTGTCAAGTTAAATTTGATGAAATAGTTGACTCAATAAATAAAGATATAAAAAACTGAGGAATTATTTTTCCTCAGTTTTTTTATTATTTTCTTCAATTAATTCTAAGATTAAATCATATAACTTATTAGCGCTATTTTCCCATGTCCAATAGGCATTTTTATATACAATCTCTCTCATATCAGTTAACTGTTTACGGTCATTTGCAAGTTCAATAATCTTACCTGCAAAACTTTTAGCATCATAGTCTGCAAAAAAGCCGTGTACACCTTCTTTTAAACCATATGAGGTAATAGAGCCTCTTGCAAATAAAGGAGGTGTTTTTTGACTAGAAGCTTCTTTTTGAACTAGTGAGTTTGTATCATACATAGATGGGAATAAAAATAAATCAGCTATTTGATAATATGCAGCCAGTTTTTCGCGGCTACTAACACTACCAGGGAATATAACATTATCAATTATCCCAATTTTTTGACAGTATTCTTTAAATGGGTCTAAGTCTTGACCAGTTCCAACAAAGATCATTTTATATTTAATATTTTCATCTTGAACTAATTTTAGGGAATCAGCAATTAAATAAATACCTTTTAATTTATTAATTCTTCCAACAAATGAAAATATTAATTCATCAGGGTCATGTAGATTATGTTCTTTTCTAACTTCATCAATTATCTTTTGATCTTCTAAATATACTAAATCAGTTGCATTAGAAATAACCATAGATCTATTTTTTAAACCATAGTCGTTTATATATAACTGGTTTACACCTTCACCAACTGAAACTACCATTGATGCCTTATTATATGTTGAGATGGCATATTTAGTCATTAAATATGCAATTGGTGTTAGTTTAACTGCTCTTTTAAAGTCTTGTTTTAATTGTGAGTGTGCATAAATAATACTAGGTATTTTATTTTTTCTGGCATATTTAATGCCTAATTTTCCAATTCCAAATGAAGAATGGACTATAACTGCATCTAGTTTGATATTTTTTAATTTTTCTTTTAATTTACGGTCAAACTTTGGCGTTGGCATCTCGTAATCTAAGAAGAATAACTTAACACTTTTAGTTCTAATTATTTCCTTTTCACCAAAAGGTATTTCTTCAAATCCTTCTGGTGCTGATGGTACAATTAAATAAAAATTAACACGGTCATGTAAATGTTTTACATGACTTGACATAACTTTAACTACTCCGTCAATCATTGGGTAGTAAACATCAGAGAAGACTCCGACGTTTATTTTTTTAATTTCATTCATATCTATTAAATTCCTTTCATTTTTCCTTTGCAGTTTTTAAATATAAGCTTGCTAATTTTTCGCCTTGTGGCTTACTAAAATATTCTAATAATAACTTATTATCACTAAATTTGAGTGTTGATGCATATTCTAGTTGTTCTTTAAAGTTATTAGCATAATTATATCTATGAATGCTTTCAAGACTATTAAAATCTTCAGGTATTAATACTACTTCAGGAAGTAGTACTTGTTTATTATTTTTTAATGCTCCAATATAAAATATTGAAGTAATGGCAGAATATTCTTCTTTAATATAACCATCAACTTGTGGTAAGTATGAAATGGCATTATCATAATCATCAATAAAAATAAAGTTATTATCAAAGTGATTTTTACTAATTGATCTTAGTATACTTTGTGGCAATGCTAAGTTTCCAACTATAATAAATTGATAGTTACTAAATATTTCTTCATTTTCTTTAATACCAAAGTAAAAATCAATAAATCTTTCAACTTCATTATCAGCAAATGCTAGTAAATAACGATATTTAAATTGATCAGATAATAAATTACTTTCATTATTTTCAGCACTTGATTTGTAAGTTGCTTCTAGTTTATTAAAATCATCTAATGAAAATAATGTTGGATCTATTGAAAATGATGGTTTAAAGTGATTTTGATGATAGAACTTATTATTTTCAACTGATACTGGTAATACTCTATCAGCTGTAATAATCATTCGTTCTAATCTTGCGATCATATTTGCTTTTTGTAAGGCATTAAAACATGAAAATTCTTGACAAGTAATAGAGTCAGTTACAAAGATAGGTATGTTTGTAATTTTTTTAATATATTGAACTAATCTTGAATGTCTTATTGCATTTACAAAATGAATTGCGTGTAAGTTGTGTTTTTTAATAATATTATAATTGTGTCTAAGTAAGAAGTAGTTATTAGATTTAAACTTCTTTAAAATTCTAAGTTTACTTGCTTAAATATAAACAGTATTATCTGGATTATCTTTATTGATATCGTGAGTTATAATAATTGGATTTTGTCCACTTACTAGCAAGTTATTATAAGTTTTTTGAACAACTAAATCATCAACAAAACTATCACATAAAATTCCAATTTTAAGCTCATCTTTTTCTAAGTCTTTAACTTCATCTTGATATTTTTTAATCTTACGATTTTTGCCTAAATCCATTAGTTTTAAAATACCAAGTGCAACTGCACCCCAAATCATACCTAAGTAAAATGTTAGAAGTCTTGTTACTAACATAATTGTTAAACCTTCAGTTTGATTAATTACTGGCAGGGCAGTAAGTAGAATAACAAATACTGTTTCAACACCACCTGAACTACCAGGAAGTGGGAACCAAGCCATTAGAGTTGTTGAAACTAAACTAATTGCCATCATATAAAAAAAATGCTCTGCAGTTAGTGGAATATTTAGTGCTAAAGCAACAATAAAGGGTATTGAATAATATGCTAATAACGCGATAATCCTAACGATTGTAGTTAGAATTAAAAACCTTTTTTTCTTCATTGTTTCTCTAGTAGATTTTTGAAACTTTCTAACAATTTGTGGTGTGTCATCAGCTACTTTAGTAAGTCTTTTTCTAAATGGTTTAAACTTTGCTAGCCAATATAAAAATCTTTGAATTCTAGTTGGGAACTTCTTAGAAAATGTTAAGAAAAAGATTAATACTAATACTGCAAAGTTTAATAAGAATCCTAAAATAACAATAATTAATCTACCTTGTAAGACGCTACTATGAAAAAGTGCTAAAATTACAAGAGCAATTGTTGATAAGAAGTTAGCAACTACTTGATAGTTAATATAAGTAGTCGTTAGAATACTAGAAGTTTCATCAGCAGTTACACCATGTTGTAAGTAGATTACTGAGTGAAATGGTTGTGAACCACTTTGAGCAGGGGTAATTGCAGTAAAGAAAAACTCATTACTAGCATTTAAAAAAAGCCTAGTTTTATCCATTTTAGTTTTATGCGATACCGCAATTATAAAATGCGGTAAAACCATAAAAATAAAATAAATAATAGTAAGGCCAAGAGCAATCAATAGATAGTTAATATTAATATTTTTAAAGATGTCTCCAATTGTGTTTAAATCTCCAAGTGATAATACAGCAACAATTAATCCGACAAAGATTAATATTACAACTACAGCTTGAAGTAATCGTTTAACAATTGGATTTTTATTTTTATTTTCTTTTGCCATAATATCTCCTGCACATACTATAATAGCATGAATTGACATAATTAGTAACTATTATCAAACAATTATTTTAGATAATTTATATAACTTTATCATTTTAATGATACGTGCTAAAATAGAATTGAGAGGAAGATATAATGAGTAAGACTAAATTCCGTGAAGAAAGAATTGAAAAAATTAACAAATTATACCAATACGAAGTTGGTATTATTTTAAATAATGATGATGAAATTATTACTGATATTATTTCTAAACTCGATGAAATCGATGAAATAATTTCATCTAGTTTAATAAATTATACAATTGATAGACTATCACTATATGATAAATCAATTATTAGATATAGTATTTATGAAATGAAATATCTTAATACACCAATTCCAATAGCTATTAATGAAGCTATTGAAATTACTAAAATTTATACCGATTTAGATGATGAAAGACAACATAAGTTTACAAACCGATTATTAGATAATATTAAAGATAAACTATGAGCCAAAATCAAGTATATTTAACAGTATCAGCCTTAAATAAGTACATTAAAGATCGCTTAGAAAGATTAGAACATCTCCAAGCGATTTTTATCAAAGGTGAGATATCTAATTATACTAAATATGATAGAGGAAATGCCTATTTCACATTAAAAGATGGAGAGTCACAAATTAAAGCAATCATGTTTTCTCGTGATGCTAGTGATTTAGCATTCTCGCCTAAAGAAGGCGATAATGTCTTAGTTGAAGCTAAAATTAATGTCTATGTTCCAAGAGGGGAATATTCATTAATTGTCACCAAGATGACTCTTGATGGAATTGGAGAGTTATATTTAAAGTATGAACAACTTAAAAATGCTCTTGAGGAGCAAGGATATTTTGATCCAAAACATAAAAAACCTATTCCTAAATTCCCAAAACGAATAGGCGTAGTTACATCACCATCTGGTGCGGTAATTCAAGATATATTAAACACTGTTAATAGCAGATACCGTCTTACAGAAATAATATTATATCCATCACTTGTTCAAGGTGATGGTGCTAAGTATGAAATTGCTAACCAAATTAAAAGAGCTAACCGTGAAAAATTAGTCGACGTTTTAATTGTTGGCCGTGGTGGGGGTTCAATAGAAGATTTATGGGCTTTTAATGAAATTGAAGTAATTGAAGCTATATTCAAATCAGATATTCCAGTTATCTCTGCAATTGGCCATGAAACCGATACGACAATTAGTGATTTTGTATCAAGCCTAAGAGTTCCAACACCAACTGCAGCTGCTGTTGCAGCAACTCCAAATGAAGAGGACTTAAAACAATATTTAATTGATCAAAAGAAACGGATGTTAAACTTATTAAATCAAAAGATTGAAAATTATGAACTTGCAATTATTCAACTTGAAAAAAGACTAAATTTACAATCACCTGATACCAAGATAAAAACATATAATGAAAAATTTGATCAATTAATTAATAAAATGCACCGCGAAATGGCGTATTTAATTAGTGAAAAGAAAAACAAATTATCACTAATAGAAGCAAAAATCATCTCACCTAAAGAAATGGTTAAGTCTTATCAAGAAAGATTAAATTATCTAAACACTAATTTAAAATCAAACATTATAAAATTATACCAACATAAAGAACATCAATATCAAATCCAATTGACTAAATTAAACAGTTTAAATCCACTTAAAACTTTAGAAAAAGGTTTTGGTGTAATTACAAAAGAACAGAAGTTAATTAGATCAGTTAGTGATGTTAACTTAGATGATACTATCGATATTGAAATTATCGATGGTACAATTAGAACTAAAGTAATAGAGAAGAGGGAAAAAAATGGAAAAGAATAAATCATTTGAACAACTACTTACAGAATTAGAACAAATTGTAAAAGATCTAGAAGCAAAAGATATTCAACTTGAAACAGCAATTAAAAAATATCAACAAGGCATTGAACTAGCAAAATTAAGTTATAAAATGCTTGATGAAGCACAAGCTTTAATTGTTCAAAATGCCGATAAGGACAATGAATAATCTTTTAAACTTAAATCCACAAAAAATTAAAAAAATGAAGTTAGCTGAACTTGAGGGTTTAGCTAATGATATTAGAAAATTTTTAATTGATGTAATTAAACATAATGGGGGACATTTAGGTCCTAATTTAGGCGTGGTTGAATTAACAATCGCTCTTCATTATGTTTTTAATAGTCCATATGATCAGTTTATCTTTGATATTGGTCATCAAGCTTATACTCATAAAATTTTAACTGGTAGAGCTAAAGGTTTTGATAAACTAAGAAGAAGTGGCGGGGTTAGTGGTTTTACTAACTATGATGAATCCAAACATGATATATGGGAATCTGGTCACGCCGGCACAAGCTTATCAGCATTAATGGGAGTTTTATATTCTAATAAAATTGATAAATCAAACAATCATGCAATTGCAATTGTAGGTGACGGTGCACTCTCGTCTGGGATGAGCTTAGAAGCGCTAAATTTAATTGGTTATCATAAACTTCCTGGAATAATTGTTATTAACAATAATAAAATGAGTATTTCAAAATCAGTTGGAACAATATCTGAATTATTAAATAATGACTTTGATAATAAAAAACAATTTTTCAATCAGTTAGGTTACAACTTTGTTGAAGTTGAAGATGGTCATAACATCACCGATTTAATTAAATCATTTGAGGAAGTTAAAAAGACAACTAAACCAGTTGTTGTTTTAGTAAATACTATTAAAGGAAAAGGGCTAGAAGAAGCCGAAAATGATAAAATTGGTAAATATCATATGGTCTCATCAAATAAAAGTGATGGAACAACTTGGAGTGCCTTAATTGCAGATATGATTCTTGAAATTCAAGAAGAAATTCCAACAATGGTTGTAGTTCCAGCTATGGAAGTTGGTAGTCATTTAACTAAGTTTAAAGAAGCATATCCTAATAGATTTTTAGATGTTGGAATATCAGAGGAACATGCTGCAACGATGTCAGCAGCCCTTGCTAAAAACAATAAAAATGTTATTTTATCACTATACTCTACGTTTTCACAAAGAGCATTTGATCAAATACTAAATGATATTGCAAGATCTAATCAACCAGTTTTAATTACTATTGACCGTGCGGGATTAATTCCGGGTGATGGTGATACTCATCAAGGAATTTATGATGTTTCTATGTTTAACATTATGCCTAATATCGTTATTTCTGCACCTTCAAATGCGCAGGATGCTAGCGACTTATTAAGAGTTGGCTTAAAATCTAAATCACCTTTTGTCTTAAGATTTCCAAGGGGCTTTGTTGAAGGTGATTTACGATATGAAGAAAGACTAATAACTATTAATTGGGACCAAGTATTAACTGGTGATGAAATTAATATAATTAGTTATGGCCCATTAGTTGAAAGAATTAAAGAAATTTGTAAGACTGAAAATATTAGTGCTAATTTATTTAATGCTAAATTTATTAGACCAATTGATTATAATATGTTGCAAAAAGCTTTTAATAATCAAAAACCAATTTTAATTATTGAAGAGGGTGTCAATACAGGAAGTTTATATCCTGAGATATTAAGATTTAAAGAAAATATGGGACTTACTAGTCCATTAATTGATAAAAGTATTAAAAATACTAATATTCCTCACTTAGCAAGTGATGAAATATTAGAATTTACTCAATTTGATAATAAGTCATTATCTTTATTTATTAAAAATGCGATTAGATAAATATTTACTAGAATTACATCCAAACTTAACAAGATCAAAATCTCAAGACTTAATTAAAAGAGGTTTAGTTTTAGTTAACAATAAAGTTATTACTAAAACTGGTTATGAGATAAAACAATCAGACGAGATTCAAGTTTTAGATTTATTAAAGTATGTTTCAAGAGCTGGATTAAAATTAGAACACGCTGCAAATATATTAAACTTAAACTTTAGTAATCTAAAAGTTTTAGATGTCGGATCATCAACTGGTGGTTTTAGTGATTATTCAATCCAAAATGGTGCAAGCATTGTATATGCTTATGATGTAGGAACAAATCAAATGGATAAAGATTTAAGGAATAATCCTAAAATTGTTTTAAATGAACAAACTAATATCTTATCAGCTACAATACCTAATGTAGACATTGCCTTAGTTGACGTATCTTTTACATCATCTAAACAAATCTTAAAACATATTTATAACCACTCAAATGTCTTTTTGATATTAATAAAACCACAATTTGAAGTAGGTAAAGACCACCTTAAAAAAGGAATTGTAAAAGATAAAAAAAGAGTGCAAGCACTCTTAGATGAATTTAAGAAATTAGCAACCGATTTAGGTTTTCAAAATATTAAAATATTTCCAACTAACTTACCAGGTAAGGATGGTAATTTAGAATATTGGTTATACTTAGAAAAATAAAAAAGGCTTCAAGCCTTTATTATTTATTAAAGCGATAAAATTATTGCGGCAATTAAGCCACCTACTGCTCCTAAAACCATAGCAATCAGTAGTATCCAAATGACAATTCGCCCGGCACGTGATTCGGCTGGTGTATTAAGTACTGGAATGTCTTGCTTATTATCTCTTTTTTTACGATTTTTCTTAGATTTAGCCATACAAAATCACCTCTTTACTATAATAGTATACAATATTTAATTTTTTTTAGGAAGTGTAATAATTAATGAACAATGTTAAAATAATATTTCATATTGATTTAAATGCTTTTTATGCTAGTTGTGCGATGATTAAAGAGCCTTTTTTACGTGATAAGATATTTGTTATTGGCGGTAAATTAGGTTCAACAAGTGGCGTTATATCAACAGCATCTTATAAAGCAAGAGAATTAGGAATTAGAAGTGCTATGAGTATTCAAGAAGCACTTAGAATATATCCTAAGCTTTTAATTGTTCCAACTGATTTTGCACTTTATCAAAAACACTCAACTATCTTTTTTAGATTTTTAAAAACGTATACTAATAAATTATTAGTTGGATCAATTGATGAAGCCTATTTAGATGTAACAGAACTAGCAAAAGACAAACATCCCTTAAAACTTGCAAAAGAAATACAAGATAGACTTTTAAGTGAACACCAGTTACCAGTTTCAATTGGAATTGGACCAACGCTTTTTCTAGCTAAAATGGCTAGTGATATGAAAAAACCATTAGGTATAACTGTTTTAAGAAAAAGAGATGTCGAAAAAGTATTATATCCAATGCCAATCGGAAAAGTATACGGAATTGGCACCAAAACAGCAAGTTTACTTGAAGAAATAAATATTCATACAGTAGCTGATTTTGTAAGTAAGGATAATAAAGATAAGATATTAGAAATAATGACTATTAATTCTTATGATAGTTTTATTGATCGTATTTATGGAAATTCATCAGATTATGTTGATCCTAACTTGTACGCAGTTCCTAAATCAATAAGTAATGAAGAAACACTATCATCAAATGTATCGGAAGTAGAAATAATTCAAGAGCATTTAACTGAATTAATAAAAACAACAGTCGATAGACTTCATAATGAAGAAATGGTAGCAAGAACTATTTTTATTAAATTAAGATATAGTAATTTTAGAACTATTACTAGATCAAAAACAATAGATATTCCAACTGATGATATTTTTGTAATATCAGAAATAGCTGAACAATTATTTTTAACAAACTTTGAAAATAGACCAGTAAGACTTATTGGAATAGGTCTTAGTCAACTCATTTTCAAGAAAGATTTAAAAGATGAAATAAACTTATTTAATTACAACAAGTTAACTGAACGCGATCTAAAAATTACAAGTACTATAAAAGAAATAAATAAATTAATTAAAGATGAAGTGATTACACTTGGAGTAAAAAAAACACATGAATAATCATGTGTTGTAATTTATTAAATATTCATATATTTCATCAGTTAAAATACTAGGAGTGCTAGCTGCTGATGTTAGAGTTATTACTTTAACACCATCAAGCCACTCTTTTTTTATTTCCTCTATACTATTTATTAAGTAAGTAGGCATATAGTTAAGACCTATTTTTAAAAGTTCATTAGCATTAGAACTTCTAACATCGCCTACAACAATACATAAATCACCTTTAATTTCATTAATTAAAGCTTCTTGCCTTTTTGTAGTTGCATCACAAACACCACTAGCTAAAATGGCTTCTGGATATTTTATAAATATCTCATCAATAATTGGCTTGGTATAAAAGTTACTTAGTGTTGTTTGTGTATCAATTAAAATGTTTTGACTTTTAACTTTTAAGTTTCTAACATCTTCAACATTAGTTACAATATGTATTTTCCGGCGATTAATACCTAAAACACCTTCTGATTCTGGATGATTATGTTTACCAATATAAATTATTTCAAAATCTTGATCTAAATGTTTTGTAATTCTGTTATGAACATCAATTACAAACAGACATGAAGCATCAATATATTCGATTTTATTATTTTTTAAATAATTTAAAACTTCAGGGCTTACCCCATGAGCAGTTAGTATTACAATTGAATCTTTACTAACCGATTTAACCATTTCAAGTCTTGATTGGTTGTTAGATGAAATTGTGATAACTCCTTTTTTCTTAAATTGTTCAGAAACAAAGCGGTTATTAATAATATCTCCTAAGATATATATTTGTTTGCCTTCGCTATTTTCGGTAATAGCCTTTTCAACTAAGCTTAATGCTCTTCTTACCCCATTACAAAATCCTTGCTCGCTTACACGAATAACTTTCATTAATTTCCCCCCTTTATATGTCTAATTATACAATATTACTTATAAAAATGATATAATATAACTGTATGAAAACAAGAAAAGAAATATTAGAAAAACTAAATTTTAAGAAATTAAGTATTATTCAGGAAAAGACAATCGAAGCATTTCCTAAAAATCAAAACTTAGTTATTGTAGCACCAACCGGAACTGGAAAAACCCATTCTTACTTAATTCCAATTTTTGAAAAGTTTCAAAAATTATATAAAAAAGGGTTAAAACTAGTTATTTTAATCCCAACTAATGAGTTGGTTTTTCAAGTTACTGATATGGTTAAAGAACTATTTAATGATTATAAAGTTAGATCATTTTATGGTTCAATGGACCGCAGTCGTGAAATAGCTTGGTTAGAGCGTAACGAAATTGATATTGCAATTGGTACTCCTAGTAAGATTAAAGAATTTATTGAACTTGGAGCATTATCATTTTCAAATTTAGAATACTTAGTATTTGATGAAGCTGATATGATGTTTGAAATTGATTTTGCAAGTCAAATTGCTCCAATTTTAAAAACTTCAAAATTAGGAAAACTAATTTTAGTATCAGCAACTATTTCACTGGCGATGCAACCATTTATTAAAGAATTTTTTGGAAATTACATCTTAGTAGATACTACAAAAGAAAACATACTAGATATCACTCATTATATGATTAAAACAGGAACTAGATCTAGACTTGAGGTTTTAGAGCGGTTACTTAAAGTAATTAACCCTTTCTTTGCAATTATCTTTGTATCTAAAAAAGAAAATCAAGATGAAGTATATAACTTAGTTTCAAAATTATTTAATGATGTTGGAAACTTAAGTGGTAATATGCCAATAAGACATCGTAGAAACTTAATTAGAGATTGTCAAGATTTTAAAATACAATATCTAGTAACAAGCGATATTGCATCGAGAGGCCTTGATTTTACAGCTAGTCATATCATTAACTTTGATTTCCCATATCACTTAGAATATTTTATTCACCGAGCAGGTAGAACTGGTAGAATGGGACAATCAGGAGATGTTTACTCACTTGTTGGTCCAAATGACCACCGAAAAATTCAAAACCTCGAAAGAAGAGGTATTGAATTTAAAGAAGTAAAAATTACTAGAGGCGAGTTAACTGAAGTAAAAACAAGAGAACAAGTAATAAAAGAAGAAGAAATAAAAGTAATACAAAAGGTAAGAAAACCTAAAAAAGTAAAACCAAACTATAAAAAGAAATATCAAGAAAAAGTAGAAAAAGAATTAAAAGAACACAGGAGGAAACAATATGCTAAAAATAGGAAGTCACGTTAGTATGAGTGGCGATGATATGTTTCTTGGTTCAGTCAAAGAAGCAATATCATATAACGCTAATTCATTTATGATTTATACAGGTGCACCACAAAATACAAGAAGAAGACCAATTGATGAATTAAAAATTAAAGAAGCACACGAATTAATGGAAGAGCACGGACTATCACTAGATAATGTAGTAGTACATGCGCCATATATTATTAATTTAGGTAATCCTGATCCGGAAAAAAGAGCTTTTGCTGTTAACTTTTTAACTGATGAAGTAAAAAGAACTCATGCCATGGGTATTAAACAAATGGTACTTCATCCAGGTAATGCCACTGGTGGTAACAGAGAAGAAGCTATTAACTGGATTGCTGAAGGATTAAATGAAATTATTAATAATACTAAAGGAATAGATGTTAAAATTGCCCTTGAAACAATGGCAGGAAAAGGAACAGAAGTAGGTAGAACATTTGAAGAAATTAGACAATTAATTGATCTAGTTCAAGATAAAGATCGAATGGGTGTTTGTTTTGATACATGTCATACAAGTGATGCCAATTATCCAATCAAAGATGACTTTGAAGGAGTCTTAGATGAATTTGACAAAGTTGTTGGACTAGAATGGATTACTGTTATGCACATTAATGATAGTAAAAACGAACAAGGTGCCGCTAAAGACAGACATGAAAACTTTGGTTTTGGTCATCTTGGGTTTGATACACTTATTAATGTTATTTACAATCCGCGATTAAAAGATATTCCAAAGATTTTGGAGACACCTTATGTTGAAGGCAAACCGCCTTATAAACATGAAATCGAAATGATTAGAAATAAAGAATTTAATCCAGACTTAAAAGAAATAATCGCAAATAGTTAATAATAAAAGCCGTAAAACAATTTAAAGTTTTACGGCTTTTTTAATATTTATTTATAATTTATTTTACGGTTGTTCCGCTTTTAATTACTTTAGTTTTAAACTCTGCATCTCTTAAGATTCGGCAGTTTCTACCAATAATTAAATCACTTTCAATAATCGTTCGTTTTTCAACAACAGTAATGCCTGAAGATAGTAAATCAGGCTTTTCATCATTTGGTGTTAAATCATCACCATAACCGATAACTGTATTACGTCCAATAATCGTACTTTTATCAATTATTACACGGTCTAGTTTAACATTCTCACCAATAATAACATCATTTAATATTACTGAGTCTTTTACAATAGCACCTTTTCTAACATATACACCAGGGCTTAAGACTGAATTTATTACGGTTCCTTCAATAATTGAACCATCAGAAATTAAGCTACCTTGAACATTACTATCTTTACCAAATTTAACTGGTGGAAGACCATCTAATGTTGTATAAATTCTCCATGTTGGATCATATAAGTCTAATTCTAATGCTTGATTATTAAGTTCTAAGCTTGTATCAAGATATGAATCATAAGTTCCAACATCTTGCCAGTAGTCATAGTATTTATAAGTGCCAATCTTAGCTTTCTTATCATAAATCAAATAAGGAATAACATGATTACCAAAATCAAGGTTATCATGTTTTTTCTCAGTTTCTTCTAATGCTTCAATTAATGTTTCATAGTTGAATAAATAAATACCCATTGAAGCAAGGTTTGATTTAGAAGATTTAGGTTTTTCAACAAAGTTTTCGACATATCCTTTTTCATCAGTTTCAAGTATTCCAAATCTTGAAACATCTTCAAAAGGAACAACTTTAGTAGCAATTGTCATCTCGGCACCTAAATTAATATGTTCTTGAATTAATTTACGATAATCCATTTTATAAATATGATCACCAGATAATATTAATACATATTTAGGCTTTTTGCGTTTAACAAAGCTAATATTTTTATTAACGGCATCAGCAGTTCCCATATACCATGATTCATGAGGATGTAGGATTGTAACAGAAGAATCACGACGATCTAAATCCCACGGACGTCCACTACCAATATGTTCATTTAATGAAAACGGTAAATATTGTGTTAAAATCGCAATATTCATAATGCCTGAATTTGAGGCATTAGATAAAGAAAAGTCAATAATTCTAAATTTTCCAGCAAATGGAACAGCTGGTTTTGACCTTCTTTGCGATAGTAAATCTAATCTTGATCCTTTCCCACCGGCTAAAATAAGTGCTAGAGTTTCCATTATTATGCTCCTTTCAAAATCTTATCATATAAGTTTAGATATTCTTCAGCCATACGATGTAAGCTGTGATCTTGTCTCATTGCTCTTTGAATTAATACTCTCCAAGCAACTAAGTTATTATTATGTAATTCGATTGCTCTTTCAAGAGCATCTTTAAATTCATGAGCATTATAATTAGCAAAACTAAATCCAACACCTTCACCAGTAAATTTATTAAATGGTTCAACAGTGTCTTTTAGTCCACCTGTTTCTCTAACAACAGGAATAGTTCCATAACGCATTGCTATTAATTGACCTAGCCCACATGGTTCAAATAAACTTGGCATCATAAAAATGTCACTACCTGCATATACTTGATGAGCTATTTCATCATTAAAGCCAATATAGGCTGCTACTTTTTTAGAATACTTATTACTTAAATAGCGGAAGTAGTCTTCATATTCAGGATCTCCGGTTCCAATTAAGACAAACGTTGCATTACTTGAAGCAATAACTTCTTCAAGAGTTGCTTTCATTAAATCAATTCCTTTTTGTCTTGCTAAACGACCGATAAATGAAACCAGAGGTGCTTCAAGTAATCCATCAAGTCCTAGTTTTTCTAAGACTAATTTTTTATTAGCACGTTTACCCATAATAAAGTGTCTATGGTTATAATTTCTTTCTAAGTATTTATCAGTTTCAGGATCATTGACTTCGTAGTCAATTCCATTGAGAATTCCAAATAGTTTATCTTCTCTAGATTTTAATGCTCCATCAAGCGTAAATCCGAAAAATCTAGTTAAGATCTCATTACGATAGTTAGGGCTAACTGTATTAATGGCATTAGCTCTCATAATGGCAGTTTTTAAGAAATTAACTCTATCAAAATGAATATAGGTGTAGTTAAATTTAGTATTAAATAATCTATCAACACTTTGATCAAATGAACCTTGGTATTCAAGGTTATGAATTGATAGAAGTGTTTTAATATTTTTATATTCTTTAATCTTACGATATGACTCATCTAAGAAGTAGGGTATTAATCCACTTTGCCAATCATTAATATGAATAATGTCTGGAATAAACTTATGAAACTTAACAAATTCTAATACCGCTTTATTAAAAAAGACATATCTTTCAGCATCATCATGATGCCCATAATATGTTCCACGGTTGAAGTAGTGATCATTTCTTACAAAAACATGATCAGTTCCTTCATAATTTAATAAGTAAAAGTCAGCTCTTTGAGTAAAATTACCTAACTGGATATCAACACCACCTAGGTGTTTCATATCACTTAGCCATTTGTTACAACTGCTGTATAATGGGGTTATAACCTTAATATCGTGTCCTAATTTAGAGATTGCTTTTGGAAGTGCAGCAGAAACATCAGCTAAACCTCCAGTTTTACTAAATGGATGGACTTCTCCAGTACTAAATAAAATTTTCATATCTATCACCTTCAATAATTATTATACTAAATTATGGCTTAATTAACAAGACAACCAAGTAATAATAATCATAATATTTTTATTTGCAACTTATAATTTACTATGATATAATAATAAAAGTGTTTTAAGGAGGACTATAACATGCCGAAATATTCAAGATTTAAATCAAAAATACATCCATTAGCATATGTAATTGGGGTACTATTACTTGCAATAGTAGTTGCAGTAATCGTAATGTCAATACCATCTGAAAAACAAAAAATATATAACGAATACTATCAAAAACAAATTAGAACTGAAGAGTTTAGTGCTGAGTTAGTTATTGATAAAGATCATTTATTAAAATCTACTACAGTTAAAGCTTTAGAATCAAAAATTGACTCTAAAGACTTAGTTATCGTATATATCGGTGGTAACTGGTGCCCAGTTTGTGTTAAAGAAGTTGGAGTATATTCAAAAGAACTGAAGAAAAATGAAGAACTTTTAGAAAAAGTAGGTAGTATTTTATACTTACAAAAAAATGCTGATAAAGAAATTTCTGGTTTAAAAGAATTAGCCGAAAAATTTAAATTTGATGAACCAAAACTATATCCAACATTATTAAGTTTTTACAACGGTGAATTAATTGATGTTAAATATCAAGAAGGTGGCGAAGCACCAATTGATATTAGAACAAATGTTAGAAATTATTTTGATGATGTATTACTAGCCACTAAATAAGCACTTCGGTGCTTATTTTATCTATAAAAGGAGGAAGAAAATATGTTAGAACAAATTAAAATACAATTAAAAAATGATATCCTTAATAATATTTTCTATGAAGTAGATGTTGAAGTACCGCGACGCGGTAATTTTGACCTTGCAATTCCTCTTTTTAGGTTAAGAAAAGAAACAGAACTAGACTTACAAGTAATATCAAGACAAATTGAAGATGTTATTATTAATCATCCAATGGTAGAGTATACTGAATTATTAGGAGCTTTTTTAAATATTAAGATAAATCAAGAAAAGTTTTCAAAACAAGTTTTAGAAGAGGTCCACAGTAAACAATCAAGTTTTGGATCTGAAGAAAAAAAAGATGAAACAATTGTAATTGACTATTCATCTCCTAATATTGCCAAAAATTTCTCAGTTGGACATTTACGTTCAACTGTAATTGGTCACTCACTTAAACTAATTCATCAAAAATTGGGTTATACCGTTTACGGTATTAACCACTTAGGTGACTGG
>JAAYNT010000056.1 GCA_012520715.1 Acholeplasmataceae bacterium | reverse complement strand
TCAAAAGAACTTGCACAAAAATGCAAGTTCTTTTTAATATATTATGTAAATTTATGATATTATAACACTCTTTAATCTCTAAAATAAGAGATAATCCGATATTTTTTGTAAGTATGTGTAAAACTAGTTGATAAATATTTAAAAAATTGATAAAATAGATTTGATGATTGAAAGGTGGTCTAGTATGAAAGAAAGAAAAGAAAGATTAAAATGGTTTGCAAAGTTTTTTAAAAAAGGAACAGGTGAAGCTGATCCACAATTTCAAGTATATCGAGATGAAGTTCATGAGATTGCATTTAAACGCGCTTTTGAACTGCTAAGAATATCTGAAAGTGACGTTACTAAGGAGCAACCTATTATATTACTGGCGCCAGAACAATTAGATAAAAGAAGTAAAGTAAGATATAAAGTAGTTTTAGAAGATGAACAAACTGCAGATCTTTTATATGATCAAGCCTTAATAACAATGTTGTTATTTGGAGAAGACTCACTATTTTTCTATCAAGCTAACTTAGATTATCGATATGGATTTGTAACAAACGATGTTGTAAGTGAAGTAAGTTATATAGATATTATGAGCTATCAAACATCTTTTGAATATGATGATATTGAAGATCCATTATTTGAAATTGTTGACTTAGATTTATTCTTATATGACGGCAGAGTAGTGCACTTTAACTTAAGATTTAGATTATTTAATGGTACTGAAGAAGAATTAGTCTTAAATGAAACTGAAAAGTTAGTTTTAGATAAATTCCATACTATCGTTAGAGAAAAGAAAAGAACATTTTTAGAATAAAAAATATAAAATAAAATCCTCCGACTACCGGATGATTTTTTACTATTTATTATAATAATATTTATGGGCAAGTAGAGCTGCTGCATGAGCAGGATCAACTTTTGGTGAGATAATATTTATATCAGGTGCAAATGCTAAAATTTGAACACCTATTTAAAAAGTGTAATATAGTCGTTAATCAACTAGAAATGCAAGATGAAATAATTATTAAATCTAAAGAGCTAGCTCATAAATATAATAAAAAATATTTACTTAATCCAGCACCTTATAAGATGTTATCAGATGATGTGTTAAAAGACATTTGTTTTTTAACACCTAATGAAACCGAACTAGCAGGCTTTGTTGGTAAAACTAATTTAACAGAAATTGATGAATTTAAACTAGCTGCTAGTGAACTAGTTTCAAAAGGTGTTAAAAATGTTGTTGTGACATTAGGTGAAAAAGGAGCTCTGCACTGCAGTAAAAGTGGTTGCAAGCTATATCCAGCATATAAAGTGAGTGAAGTAGTTGATACGGTTGCAGCTGGAGATGCATTTAATGGTACATTTGCTGCGATGATTGATCAAGGTAGATCAATTGAAGAAGCGATTAAGTATGCAAATGCTAGTGGCGCTTTAACAGTTATGAAAAAAGGAGCTATTCCTAGTATTCCTACCATTAAAGAGATTGAAGAGTTTTTAAAACAAAAATAACAACTCAAAAAAGATAGACAATCTGTTTATCTTTTTTTACTAAAATAAGATATACAATTTCAAATTATTATATTTATATAATTATATGTCATTATCTTTGACAAGTTCGGTCTTATTATGTATAATTTATTCGTTATGGTGATAAAATGAAATGGTCTTTGTTTGAACTTGATAAACTAAATAACATTAATGAGTATATCGAATCGTATGATATTCCAGAAACTTATTCAGATGTTGAGTCAATTAAAGATATAAAAGTTGTTGGAAAAGTTATTCATATTAATGGTGAAGTAAAACTAGAACTAAGAATTACAGCTGACGCTATAAAACTTTGTTCATACACATTAAAAGAAATATTTGTACCTGTTGATTTTGAGCTTGATTTATTATTTGGATCATCAAATGATTCAGATTATCCACTTACTAATCCACTTGAATTAGATGAAATCATTTTAGGAAATATTTTAGCAGAGTTACCATTTAGAGTATTTCATGAATCAGCTGATCCAAAAGAATTTGAACCAAAACCAAAAACTCATCCTGCTTTTGAAGAGCTTGCTGAGTTATTAGAAGACTAAAAAGGAGGGAATTTGTATGGCAGTTCCATTTCGCAGAACCGGTAAAACAGCGAAAAGAAAAAGAAGAACACATAAAAAACTAAAAGCACCAGCATTAGTTACGTGTCCACAAACCGGAGAATTTACATTGCCACATCGTGTAACACCAAATAGCGGTTACTATAAAGGGCAACAAGTATTAACTAAAAAAGAAAAACAAGACTAGTTAATCAAAGAAGAGGCGCAATTGGGCGCCTTTTTCTTTGGTTTAAAGTTTTAATATATAAATATTAAATCAAGCTTAAAAATGATATAATAGAAGTGGTGATTAAGTGAAGCATATTTCAGTTTTACTAAATGAATCAATTGATGGTTTAAATATTAAACCCAAAGGCATTTATGTCGATGCCACTTTAGGTGGTGCAGGACATTCAAAAGAAATTATAAAACGCTTAGAGAGCGGTTTTTTATATGCTTTTGATCAAGATGACTTTGCAATTAATTATGCTACTGATATTTTAAAGGAATACAATAACTATCATTTAATTAAATCTAATTTTAGATACTTACAAAGTGAACTT
>JAAYNT010000055.1 GCA_012520715.1 Acholeplasmataceae bacterium | reverse complement strand
TTTCTACTGGTGAGAGTTATATTACTAAAGGTTTAACTAAACTAGAAATGCAAGATTTAATTTTATCTTTAGAAATTAAAGAAGTATTACTAAACCATGAATACGATAATCAATTAATTAAGTTTCTAAATGATAATCAAGTTATAATTAACTATTATCAAAACCAGCAAATACTTAATAATAAACTTGTTAATAACTTAGATTTAGAATCAAAAAAAATCGCAAGTTTATTAATTAATTATCTTCAACACTTACAAAAAGGTTACTTAAATCATTTAATGCCTTTTGTAGTTGAACATAAAAAAGAAATAGCTAAAGTTGATTACCAAGTTAAAAGACATTTAGAAATATTAGAATCTAATACTCTAAACCCAAAAACAACTCTACTTTATTGGTTAGATAAAACTGAGACAGCGATGGGTTCAAGATTACTTAAATATTGGTTAAATCATCCAATTAGAGATATTAATAAGCTTAATCAAAGATATGATTTCATATCTTCTTTTATCAATTTAAAATTGCAGGGCGAACTAAAAGAACACCTTCGTTATATTTATGATATAAACCGCATTGTAGGCCGTATTTCGGCTGGCAATGCCAATGCTAAAGATTTAATTAATCTTAAAAATACAATTAAATTAGTTCCGGCATTAATTAAAACACTTCAAAGTTATGATGATAAAATCTTAAACTTACTGGCTGATGGATTAGACCCACACCAAGAAGTATATGATTTATTAGAAAAAGCAATAGTAGATGAACCACCACTTACAATTACTGAAGGTGGTATTATCAAACTTGGCTATAATAGTGATTTAGATGAGATCATCTACTTACAAAAACACGGTAAAGAATGGCTAGATAACTTTGAAGAAAAAGAAAGAGAAAGAACCGGAATTAAAAACTTACGAGTAAATTTTAATAAAGTACACGGTTACTTTATTGAAATTACTAGAGGTAACTTACATCTAGTATTAGATGAGTTTGAATATGAAAGAAAACAAACTCTAGTTGGTTCAGAACGTTTTATTAATAAAGAATTAAAAGAAATGGAATCTAAAATCTTAAACGCTGAAGAGCGTGGTATGAATTTAGAACATGAACTGTTTTTAGAAATAAGAAAAAAACTAGAGAGTTTTACAACATCTCTTCAAACACTAGCAATAAACATTTCACATATTGATGTTTATTTATCACTAGCCATTGTTGCATTAGAATATGACTATATAAGACCAGAGTTAACTTTAAATAGAAATGTTGAAATTAGAGATGGTCGTCATCCAGTTGTTGAAAAAACAACAACATTTGTTAAAAATGATATTGTTATGAATGAAGGAGAAATATTTTTAATTACAGGACCTAATATGAGTGGTAAATCTACTTATATGAGAATGTTTGCCTTAATTGTATACCTTGCACAAATCGGTTCATTTGTGCCAGCTAAAAAGGCAGTCCTGCCTTTATATGATGCCATTTATACAAGAATTGGTTCATCCGATGATATTAGTGGTGGCAAGTCAACCTTTATGGTTGAGATGGTAGAGTCTAATTACGCACTTAAAAATGCTACAAATAAATCACTTATTTTATTTGATGAAATCGGAAGAGGAACAGCCACTTACGATGGAATGGCATTAGCACAAGGTATGATTGAATATATTCATGAAAAAATTAAAGCTCAAACATTATTTTCTACTCATTACCATGAGTTAACAATCTTAGAAGAAAGCTTAGAAAACTTAACAAATTTACATGTTAGAGCCAAAGAAGAAAACAACACGATGGTTTTCTTATATCAAGTTGAAAAAGGTAAATCAGACCGTTCATACGGCCTGCAAGTAGCATCACTTGCTGGTCTTCCGGCATCACTTCTAAAACGAAGTGGTTCGATATTAAAAAAACTTGAAGCCAAAGAAAACCCGGTTGAACTTGATATTTTTAATTATGTCGATATTTTAAAAGAGCCAGAAATTATTACACTTGATGATATATCTCAAGAAGTATTAAATGAAATTGAAGATGTTAACTTTGATCAAATGACGCCATTTGATGCATTAATATTTTTAAAACATCTTCAAGATAAACTAAAAAAAAGGTGAATAAATGGGAATTATTAAACCACTAGATGCCAAAATAGCAAATATGATTGCAGCTGGAGAAGTAGTTGAAAGACCAGCATCAATTGTAAAAGAGCTAGTAGAAAACTCAATCGATGCAATGGCAACTTCAATCACTGTTGAAATTAAAGGCTTTGGAATGTCTTTAATTAAAGTAGTAGATAACGGAGTTGGAATGGATAAGGCTGATTTAAAGATGGCCTTTTATCGTCATGCCACATCGAAAATTTATGAAGAAAGTGATCTTCATTCAATTAATAGTTTAGGATTTAGAGGAGAGGCAATTCCTGCGATTGCATCTGTTAGTAAAATGACAATTGCCTCAAGACAAAAAGGTGGAATTGGCCATCAAATCACTTTTGAAGGTGGACACTACAAAAGTGATGGTGCAGCTAGTATAAATGAAGGTACTGAAGTTATAGTAACTAATCTTTTTTATAATACTCCAGCTAGATTTAAATATATTAAAAGTGAAAGAGCAGAAATATTAGCTATTACTGAAACATTTGAAAGATTAGCAATCGTTAATCCACATATTAGATTTGAATTAATTATTGACGATAGATCAATCAGAAAGACACTTGGTCAAGATGATGCCTACTCAATAGTATCAAGCATATATGGACCTAATATGGCTAGTGGCTTAAATGCATTTAGTGTTGAACAACAAAAAATAAAAATAGAATTTATTTTACTATCTCATCAATTTACTAGAACTAATAAAAGAGATATCTCTATTTTTATTAACAATCGCTATGTTCAAAACTATCTACTAAGAGAAGCTGTAATAAAGGGCTTTGCTGGTAAGATAATGGTTGGAAGATATCCAATTGCGATTGTTAAAGTAAATATGGATGAAAGTTTAGTTGATGTTAATGTTCATCCACAAAAACTAGAAGTTAAAATGGTTAATGAATACTTCTTGGCAGATTTAATTGAAAGATCAGTTAGAAGTAAAATTAATGAAGCAACTTACGGAGTAATAAAAGATAGTAAGCCAGTCTTTAAAGAACAAGAATCTAAACAAGAAAAATATGTTCATGAACAATTAGATCTTACTTTTTTTGAAGAAGCAATTAATGAAATACGCTCACCAGAATCAAAAAAACTACCACAAATGGATTATGTAGGTATTGTTGGTGGAACGTATTTATTATTTCAAAATGAAGACGGCTTATATGTAATGGATCAGCACGCAGCTGCTGAGCGGATTAGATATGAATATTATTATGAAAAGTTATCACACTTAGATAACAAACAAAAACAACTTTTAATACCTTATGAACTTGAAGTTACTAAAACCGAATTAGAACTAATATCTAAATATAAAAAAGAACTATTAGAATTTGGATTTAATTTTGATTCAAATAATCAATTAATAAGTGCACCAACTTGGTTACGTGATGATGAGTTTAGTGATGCTATTATTTATTTAGTTAATCAGTTAGGGTTATCTAGAGAAATTAACATGGCAGATTACCGCGATAATCTAGCCAAGTCAATTAGTTGTAAAGGCTCTATTAAAGCTAATAAACACTTATCTAGACAAGAAATAGATAAACTAGTTTCAGATTTAGCTAAAACTAAGTTTCCATTTACTTGTCCACACGGTAGACCAACAATTACACTACTTACTCATTATGAAATAGAAAAAATGTTTAAGCGGGTAGTTTAATATGAAAAAAGTAATTGTACTTGCAGGTCCAACTGCTTCAGGTAAAACTAGTTTAAGTATTAAAATAGCTAAAGCTTTAAACTTAGATGTTATAAATGGCGACTCGGTTGCCATTTATAAAAGATTAGATGTTGGTTCAGCTAAAATAACAAATAAGGAAATGGATGGTGTTAAGCACCATTTATTATCAGTAGTAGAACCAGGTACTGAGTATAGTGTTTATAATTATCAAAAAGATGTTAGAGATTTAATTAAAAAAATAG
>JAAYNT010000054.1 GCA_012520715.1 Acholeplasmataceae bacterium | reverse complement strand
TGGAACGGTTACTTCTTGTTCCCATTTAGAAATAGTTTGTCTAGAAACATGTAATTTTGATGCTAGTTCTTCTTGTGTTAACTTATTTTTAATTCTTAGTTTCTTTATTTTTTCACTTAACTTCATCCACAACTCCTCCTATCATCATTTTACATTATAAAATTATTATTGAAAGAACTTTATTCGCACTTTAAAAGTGCGTTTATTTTATAGAAATAAATAATATGTATGCAAATAAGAATCTTAAATATAGCAGCTAACTATTTCGCTAAAAATGTTTATCAATATATTGACCTAGTTATAGAATACCATTAACATCGATTTCAAATTAAATTGCTAATTATATTGTTTCCATTAGTTGTTCTGCGTATTTTTTTAGTGATATAACAAATTGGTTTAATAATCCGGAATATACTCGTGATGACCCCAAAGGGTCTACTTGCACAATGTTTTACCACTTTTAACAACAAAACTTTCATAATTTTATTCGAAGTTATAAACAGATTCGATCAATCAAGGCTTTAAACATCCGATAGGTACTACATAGACACCATCTTTGCGTTTCATTGCTACTTGTGTTCCGGTAACAACAATAAGTGCTTTGGGTGCACGCAGTTTATGTTTAGTGAGTAGATTTTGAATTTCAAGTAAATGTCCTGCGCCTTCTTCAATGCCCTTTTCTCCTAATTTTATTTCAATTAATGCAAATTCACCATTAGGATAATGAACAACCAAATCGCATTCCAACCCATTTCTATCTCTATAATAAGACATTGAAGCATTTTCCGATGCCGTATACACAGATATATCTCTAGTTACCAAACTTTCAAAGAACATACCAAAAGTGTTTGAATCTAGTTCTAACTCTTTTGGCGAGACATTAAGTACTGCTGCCGCAATTGAAGGATCAATCAAATTTTTTTTAGGAGAAGTTCTTATAGATGTTTTACTTCGTATATTTGGATTCCATGCTGGAATTTCATCAATGATATATAGTTTTTCAAATACTTCTAAGTAATTAATAATCGTTCTATCACTGACATCTATTTTACTCATGACATCTTCATGAATTGTTTTATTTGTGCTAAGTGTGGAAATATTTCTAGAATAAGATTCCAAAATATATCTTGCTAAAAGTGGATTTCTTCTAACATTATCTATTTCTGATACATCAGTTTCTACTGTTGCCTTAATATACTGTTTTGCAATTACTTGCGGATTAATATGTTTATTTGTTATAGCAGATGGCCAGCCACCTCTACACAAAACTTCCGAAAGTCTTGTCTTTGTTAGTTCTGACATTACACCATCATAGTTCCAGTTTCCTTTAACCACTTCATTTAAAGATATTTTTCCATTTGAATCACCAGACTCAAACAAACTCATTGGTTTCATATCAATTCTTGCAATTCTGCCCGCTCCACTATGCATTGTTTTATCAAACTCAAAAACAGTTGATCCTGTTAAAATGAACTGCCCAACTTTATTACGCTTATCTACTTCAGTTCTAACAGCATTCCATATTTTAGGAACAATCTGCCATTCATCAAATAATATCGGCGTTTCTTGATTTAAAAGCCCCATAATATTAGTATCAACTAAATCAACAAAGCTTTGGCCTCTATCGGCATCTTGAAAATTAATTACAGTTTTTGCCGTTTGTAAACTTGTTGTAGATTTTCCACACCATTTTGGACCTCTAATATAAACAGCGCCCATCGAGTTTAATATTTCTGCTAATTGTTTATCGATAAGCCTTGGTAAATATTTATCTTTCATTTTTATCACCCAGTTATATATTAACAAAAACAATAGTCTATTTCAACATTTTGGTGGAATTCATTTCAAACATTTGTTTATTTTTGTTTCAATATTTTGGATTTTTAATTTTACCATATGTATAGGCTCGCACTTAAATTAACAATATGGTTATTTTTATTTTAGCCAATCCATTACTTAACCGGTCATTTGTTCGTTATGGAATAGATTACTTATATTTAAAAACTTGTATGTTCACACGTGATTAAATTTAATAAGAGGAACCT
>JAAYNT010000053.1 GCA_012520715.1 Acholeplasmataceae bacterium | reverse complement strand
TGTTATTAAAAGAGTTAAAGTATTAGAATATACAAAAACTGATGACTTATTTATGGTTAACTATGAAGAATTAGAAGCTGAAATGAAAGACAGCATGGAAGAAATTTTAGTGACAGTTAAACTAATTAATGAAGAAATTACTAAAAACCCACAACAAATTCTAGACTCACAAATGACTTTAGAGAGAATTAAAGCAACTGATAACCCAGATATTTGGGCTGATGTAGTTGCATTCAATTTAAGAATAAATGACCCAGCTAAATATAAATATATTCCAGAAGTTAACGTTTTAAATAGATTAAAGTTTATTCTAACGGATATTAATCAACAAAAAATGATTGTTGAACTTGAAGAAAAAATTAATCAAGAAGTTAAAAAACAAATTGATGAAAATCAAAAAGAATACTATCTAAGAGAAAGAATGAAAGCTATCCAAAACGAACTTGGTGATAGAGCCAAACGTGAAGATGATATGGAACGCTTAAGAAAGCAAATATCTGAAGCAGGAATGCCAAAAGACATTGAAGAGCACGCTCTAAATGAGCTATCAAGACTTCAATCAACTTCAAGTTTTATGGCTGAAGCTAACGTTATTCAAAATTACTTAGAGTTTTTAGTTAAACTTCCTTGGTATCAAACATCAGAAGATCGAAACGATCTATCTGAGGTTAAAGAAATTCTAGACCGTAATCACTACGGACTAGATAAAGTAAAAGATAGAATTATTGAGTATTTATCAGTTAAAATTAAAACTAATAAAAACCCACAAACAATTTTATGTTTAGTCGGACCTCCAGGTGTTGGTAAAACATCTTTAGGTATTTCTATTGCGGAAGCATTAGGCCGTAAATTTGTTAAACACTCACTTGGTGGTGTTAAAGATGAATCAGAAATTAGAGGACACCGTCGTACTTATGTTGGAGCACTTCCAGGACGTATTTTAAAGTCAATGGAACAAGCTCAAACAATGAACCCAGTATTCTTACTAGATGAGATTGATAAATTATCATCTGATTATAGAGGAGACCCTGCAAGTGCGATGCTAGAAGTGTTAGATCCAGAACAAAACGCGAAGTTTTCTGATCACTATTTAGAAGTTCCATATGATTTATCACAAGTTTTATTTATTACAACAGCTAACTACTTAGAAAACATTCCAGCTCCACTTAGAGATAGAATGGAAATTGTTCAACTATCTAGTTATACTGAAATTGAAAAACAACAAATCGCAAGAAACCACTTACTTCATGAACAACTTGAAGCACATGGTATTACTGAAGATGAGTTTACTATCACTGATGAAGCGATTTTAGAAATCATTCAATTTTACACAAGAGAAGCTGGTGTAAGAGAATTAAGTCGTTATATTGGTTCTTTAATTAGAAAAGCAATTAAAAATATTTTAATTGAAAAAGTCGAAAAAGTTGAAATAACTACCGATAACTTAGTTGAATATTTAGGTAAACATAAATTTATTCATAACTTAGCTGATAAAAAACAACAAGTTGGGGTTGTTACGGGACTTGCGTATACTACTTATGGCGGAGATACACTACCGGTAGAAGTGACTTACTATAAAGGTAAAGGTAACTTAGTATTAACAGGTAAGCTTGGAGATGTAATGAAAGAAAGTGCTCAAACAGCACTATCATTTATTAAATCAAAAGCTAAAGAATATGAAATTGACCCTAACTTATTTACTGAAAATGATTTTCATATTCACGTACCAGAAGGAGCAATTCCAAAAGATGGTCCATCAGCCGGTATTACAATTGCAACCGCAATTTACTCGGCTGTTACAAACAAATATGTTCGTAACGACGTTGGAATGACTGGTGAAGTAACACTTCGCGGGTTAGTTCTTCCAATTGGTGGCTTAAAAGAAAAATCTATTGCAGCTGACAGAAGTGGAATTAAAACAATTATTATTCCAAAAGAAAATGAAGCTGATATTGATGAAATCCCGCAAGAAGTAAAAGAAAAATTAGATATCGTCTTAGTATCTGAAATTGAGGAAGTATTTAAAAAAGCAATTGTTTAATTATGGATGCTAAATTTATAACAAGTATATTTCAAATTGAACAATTAGAAAAAAAGACACTACCAGAAATATTATTAGTTGGTAGGTCTAATGTTGGAAAATCAAGTTTTATTAACGCTTTATTAGAGCGTAAAAATATCGCAAGAATTTCATCAACACCAGGAAAAACTATCTCATTAAACTACTTTATGGTAGATAATGAGTTTTTTCTGGTTGATGCACCGGGTTATGGTTATGCTAGAAGAAGTAAAAAAATGCAAGAAGAATTCTTGCAAATTATGGATGATTACTTACAACTAAAAGATCGGATAACATTTGTCCTTTTACTAATTGATTTTAGAGTTGGTCCAACGGAAGATGACTTAGTAATGCTTAATTATCTCCTTGAGATGCAACTACCATTTCAAATTATTTTAACGAAAGCTGATAAAGTTAAAATGAGTGAAAGAGTTAAACTTTTAAGAAAAATTGAAGCAAAAATTTATAACTTACCTTACATAATTACCTCAGCAAACACAAAAGTAGGTTATAATAAGGTTAGAGAATTAATAAAAAAAATAGTAAAGGAGAATTCAGATGAGCCAAAATAAAGTTTTGATTCTAACAGACTCAACTGTTGATTTACCTAAGGATTTAATAGAGTCAAGAAATATATTAGTTCTTCCACAAATTATTCACTTAGGAGATAATGAGTTAAAAGATGGTGTTGATATTACAACTGACCAGATGTATGAATGGGTTAGAGATAATAACCAACTTCCTTCATCAGCTGCCCCATCACCATATGCCTTTGAAGAGTTATTAAGACCATACGTTGAAGATGGTTATGATGTTTTTTATACTGGTATAGGTAGTGGGTTATCTGGAACCGGAAGAAACTTTTTACTTGCTAGTAAAGAATTTCCTGAAAACAGACTTTATTATCTAGATTCTGGTAACTTATCATCAGGAATTGCCATTATTGTCTTAAAGGCATGTGATTTGCGTGATGAGGGTTATTCAGCTAAAGAAATTTGTGAAAAACTACAAGACCTTCCACCGCGCGTTCACTCACAATTTGTTCTAAGAACTTTAGAATTTATGCGTAAAGGTGGGCGTGCAAGTGGCATGCAAGCTCTCTTAGGTGCTGCATTTCAAATAAAACCAGTCTTAAGAGTAAGAGATGGCGAGTTATTTTTATACAAAAATGCGATGGGTAAAATCTCAAGAGGTGTTGATATTCAATTAAATGATTTCTTTGAAGAATACGACAAAGGAAACATTGTTGAAGATTATTTATTTATTACCCACACCAAAAACCCTAAGATGTTTACCTATGCCAAAGAAAAGATCTTAGAACATGGTGTAAAGATGAAACATATTTATGAAGGTAATGCTGGTTGTGTAATATCTACACATTGTGGACCAGGCACAATTGGTATTTTATACGAAGTAAAAGAATACGAAAGTAAAAAAGAATAATATTCTTTGTTATTTAATAACAATATGTTAAAATAAATTTATAAAGACTAAGAAGAGGAAGAGTAATTAATTATTAATTGCCTAGAGAAGAGTTGGTTGGTGTAAAACTCATAAATTAAAATTAATGAAGGTAGCCTTGGAGTTGAAATAGCGAAATAGTAGTAGTTATTTCCGGGTTGTTGACGTTATTAAACATTAAAGTCGCTAGATTATTATCTAGAACTAAGGTGGTACCGCGCAATTATGCGTCCTTAGAGTTGTCTAAGGACGCTATTTTTATATATAAAATGAGGTATAATATGAAAAGTTTTAAAGAATTTGAAACCGAAAGAATTAAACTAGTTAAACCTGATTTAAAATACTTAGAAGACTTTTATAATTATGCATCTAAACCAAACATTGGTCCAATGGCTGGATGGATGCCACATAAAAATATTATGGAGTCTAAGTTTATTTTAGAAGAGATGATTAAAGAAGGTAATACTTGGGTAATAGTTTGGAAAGAAACTAATAAATTAATTGGAACAATTGATTTAAGACCAACTGAGTGGTTTTACTTATTTAAACCACAAGCATACGAGTTAGGTTATAGTTTAGATGATTTATACTGGGGCAAGGGAATTGCCGTTGAAGCATCTAATTTATTAATTGATTATGCCTTTTTAGAAAGAGGCATAAAAGAACTTGAAGTACGCCATGCTGAGGAAAACTACCGGTCTAAAAGAGTAATTGAAAAGTTGGGTTTCAAATTTCAAAAAGCTGAATTCCAAGAAAAATACCGGACATATACTAACCGTATTTGGATTTATAATATGACTAAATATGACTACGATAGGAGAGTGAAATAATGAGTACATTAAAACCAAAATATCAATTTAGTGAAGTAGAAAAAGGAAGATATCAAAAATGGCTAAAAGATGGCAATTTTAAATCTGGACAAAGACCAGATGCTAAACCATTTACAATTGTTATTCCGCCTCCAAACGTAACCGGAGTATTACATTTAGGTCATGCTTGGGATAATACACTGCAAGATGTTATTATTAGACGAAAAAGAATGCAAGGTTATGACGCATTATATTTACCAGGACAAGATCATGCCGGAATTGCCACACAAGCAAGAGTTGATGAACAGTTAAAAAATCAAGGTATTTCAAGATATGATTTAGGTAGAGAAAAGTTTTTAGAAGTTTCATGGGACTGGACAACTGAATATCAAAAAACAATTAGAACCCAGTGGGAAGCACTCGGTATTAGTGTTGATTATGAAAAAGAAAGATTTACATTAGATGAAGGCCTAAATAATGCCGTTAATCACGTTTTTATAACTCTTTATGAAGAAGGGTTAATCTACCGTGATTATCGTATTATTAACTGGGATCCAGAAGCTAAAACCGCACTTTCTAATATTGAAGTTGAACATGTTGAGCAAACTAGTAAACTATACTACTTTAAATATCCATTAGTTGATGGTAGTGGTTATATTGAAGTTGCAACTACAAGACCAGAAACAATGTTTGCAGATCAAGCTGTAATGGTTCATCCAGAAGATAAAAAATATATTAAATATCATAATAAAGAAGTTTATATACCAGGTACAAATGTTAAAATACCAATTATTTTGGATGATTATGTTGATATGTCTTTTGGAACAGGAGCTGTTAAAGTTACACCAGCTCACGATCCAAATGACTTTGAAGTGGCAGTAAGACATAACTTAGATAAAGTACTTTGTATGAATGAAGATGCAACAATGAACGAACTTGCATTCCAATATGAAGGACAAGACCGTTTTGAGTGTCGTAAAAACTTACTAGAAGATCTTGATAAGTTAGGTTTAGTATCTAAAATTGAAGACTATGATAATGCTGTAGGATATAGTGAGCGTACTGGAGTCATGGTTGAACCTAGACTTTCTTTGCAATGGTTTTTAAAAATGGATGATCTAGCTAAAGACGCCCTTGAAACTAAAACTAAGTTTCACCCAGAACGTTTCTTAAAAATATATGAAAACTGGATGAATAATATTCAAGATTGGTGTATTTCACGTCAACTTTGGTGGGGACATAGAATTCCTGCATGGTATAAAGGCGATGAAGTTATGGTTCAAGTTGAATCACCAGGTGATGGTTGGATTCAAGATGAAGATGTCTTAGACACTTGGTTTTCAAGTGCTCTTTGGCCATTTTCAACATTAGGTTGGCCAGAAGAAACAGCTGATTTAAGACGTTATTATCCAGGAGATGTATTAGTTACTGGCTATGACATTATTTTCTTCTGGGTTGCTAGAATGATTTTCCAAGGACGTCATTTTACTAAACAAGATCCATTTAAAGATGTCTTACTTCACGGCTTAATTAGAGATTCAAAAGGTCGTAAAATGTCAAAATCACTTGGTAATGGTGTTGATCCAATTGACGTTATTAATAAGTATGGTGTTGACGCTCTACGTTACTTTTTAACTACTAATTCAGCACCAGGTGCTGATTTAAGATATGAAGAAGAAAAAGTAGAATCAAGTTGGAACTTTATTAATAAACTTTGGAATATAGCAAGATTTATATCAATGAATGTTAATGAAAAAATTAAATATGATGATTATAAGTTGTTAACTGATCCTGATAAATATATTATCTCAAGATTAAATCAAGTTATTACAATATCAGATACTCACTATGAAAATTATCAATTTGGAGAAGTATCAAGAGAGTTATATAACTATATTTGGGATGAGTTTGCTAGTTGGTATTTAGAAATTGCAAAAGTTCAACTAGAAGATGAAAGCTTAAAAGAAAATACACAAAAGATATTAATTTATGTCTTAACAGCTATTTTGAAATTGATACATCCATTTATTCCATTTGTAACAGAAGAGTTGTTTTTACATATTACAAATGAAAAAACAATTATGCTATCTAATTGGCCAGTGGCTGGCAAAATTAATCAAAAAGATATTGATAAATTTCATATCTTTACAGAAACAATAACAAAAGTAAGAAACTTACGAAATGAATATAATGTCGCACCTTCTAAACCAATTGGAATTCATATAGTAACAAAAGATGAAGAAGTATTTAAAATGTATCACGGTTTAACTAATGTATTAACAAGATTTTTAAATCCTTCATCACTTGAAATAGAAAAAGAACTATCAGCTAGTGATGAAACACTACTTGTTACAAGTGAAAAAACTTTAATATACATATTAAAAGCTGACGTAATTGATAAAGAAGCAGAACTTGAAGCCTTAAATAAACAAAAACAAACTCTAGAAAAAGAACTTGAAAGATCAAAAAGAATGTTATCAAATGAAAACTTTATAAGTCGTGCTAAACCTGAAAAAGTTCAAGAAGAAAAAGATAAATATGAAGAGTATCAAAAACAATATGAAGCTCTTTTAAATGAGTTAAAAAAATATGAATAATAATTTGCAATCATTAATCATACAACTTGAATCAAGTATTAGCCCTAATCCTAAAAACAACATGAAAAGGGTTAGTAAAGCAATAAAGCATTTTGATATTGATTTTAGTAATACCAAAAAAATTCATGTTGCAGGGACAAATGGTAAAGGTTCAGTTAGCAAATATTTAACTCAAATCTTAACTGATAGTGGATTTAAAGTAGGTACATTTGTCTCACCTTACTTAAAAGTATTTAATGAAAGAATTCTTTTAAATAATCAATTAATTACTGACGAAGACTTAGAAAAATATTTAAAAATAGTACTTGATTATAATAAAAAATTAGAAGAAAATATGTCTTTTTTCGAACTATTAACAGTACTTTCATTTTTATATTTTTATAATCAAGAAGTTGATGTAATAATAATCGAAGTAGGAATTGGTGGGAAATTAGATGTTACTAACACTATTAATTATGATTTATCACTTTTAACTAACGTAGGAAGTGATCATTTAGAAAAACTAGGTCCAACTGAGTTTGATGTTTTAAGTAATAAATTAGGTATTTTAAAAGAAGGTGGCCTAATGATTACTACACTGCAAGAAGAATATCGTCTAGAAGCTATTAAGTATTCCAAAAGTGTTAATGCCACAATTAAGTTTGTTGACAAACCATTAAAACTAAGTAATAATCCATTATCTTTTTATCTATTTGGTGAAGAGTTTAAATTAAAAATGTTAGGTGATTTTCAACTATCTAACGCAGCCCTTGCAATAACTGCTGCAAAGCGGTTATTTCCAAGTTTAAAACTTGCAGATATTAATAAATCAATTAGCAATGTTTACTGGCCAGGTCGGTTAGACCTTGTTAAAAAAGATCCAACTATTTATGTAGATGCCGCTCATAATAAAGAAGCAGCAATTGCTTTAGTAGAAGCTATTAAAAGTCTTTATGAAGGTAATAAGATTGTCTTTCTAATGAGTATTTTAAGAGGAAAAGATTATAACGGTTTTATTAATGAACTTAGTAAAGTTGCATCAGAAATTATATTAACTGATTTTCCTGATCCGAGACTTGCTGATTTAGAATTAATATCAAAAGAGTTTGAAAAGACACACTACATTAAAGATTTCAATGAAGCAGTTAGTAACCTAAAAGATCCTGATACGATTTATGTTGTAACTGGTTCAATTCATTTTATTGGCTATTTTTTAAATAATTATTAATATAAAAACCATTCCAAATATAAGTAAGATATAGGAATGGTTTTTTTATTTATTAAAGTAAATATTTAACTTTTATCTATTATTAAATAGGTGATAATTATGGTTTATTTTATAAAAGAAATGCCACATGAAGAAAGACCAAGAGAAAGACTTGTTAAACATGGAGCTAAGTCACTTTCAACAAGTGAACTTTTAGCAATAATAATTGAAACTGGAACAAAAGAAGAATCAGTTCTAGATTTAAGTAAAAGATTAATTTATGAGATAAATAAAGCTAATGATTTATCAAAAGTTACTTATCATGAATTAATTAAAATTAAAGGAATTAAAATGGCAAAAGCAACTAAAATAGTTGCTGCCATTGAATTAGGGAGAAGACTAAATTTAGAAAGCAAACAAGCTCCTACTAAAATATTAAGTGACATAGATATTTATACTCTTGTTTATGATGATGTTAAAAATTTAGATCAAGAAGCATTTTTTGCCGTATATCTAAATACTCAAATGGAAGTAATAAGTGTGGAAAACATCTTTATGGGCACATTAAATCAATTATTGATTCACCCAAGAGAAATATTTAAAAGAGCATATCAATTATCAGCAAGTTCCATTATTTTAGTACATAATCATCCATCTGGAAACTCACTACCTAGTAAACAAGATAATTATATTACTCAAAACATTATTGATGTTGGAGAAATACTACAAATTCCAATTCTAGATCATATCATTATTGGTAGAAATGAATACTATAGTATTCGTAAGCAAAAAAGGTCGAAATTATAAGATTAAATAGTATAATTGTTTTGGATTATATTTAACTAGATTTTTAAAAATAATAAAACTTGTTAAATTATAATCAATTTATTTGAATTATTACATTAACTATGTTAATATAATCACGTTGTACCACATAGAACGAGTCTTAAAATGCTCTTTAGAGCTACTCTTATAGTGAGTCTTCGAAAATAATATAAAGGAGGAAACAAATATGTATGCAATTATTAGAACTGGTGGAAAACAAGTAAAAGTAGAAGTTGGTCAAGAAATTTTTGTTGAAAAACT
>JAAYNT010000052.1 GCA_012520715.1 Acholeplasmataceae bacterium | reverse complement strand
TCTTACTAATTTTAGAGACCCAATTGAAATTGAAATTATAAAAAGTGCTGAACCAGATTTTGATGAAGCATTAAAAGGAGTTTCAGCATTACTACTTGATTATCCAATGTTCTTTTGGTACAGTGCTTCACTTATTAAAGCTTTGCCAGAAAAGCTTAGTGTTAATAAACACAAGCTTACTATTACAATTGAAGTATTAGACATCTATGAAGGTGAATCGGGTCTTACTACCTTCATTGAAGACTTACAAGAAATACTAATTAATAGAGAAACAATCAAAGATGAGTTTTTAAAAGCTAAAAATACCTATACTCAAATTAAAGTAATTCATGATTGGCTAATATTAAATAATGCCTACAACCGTGTCGGTAATGTTTCACACACACCGGCTGGTGCATTAGTTTCTAGATATTCTCCGGTGTGTGAAGCATACACCGAAGCATTCTCGCTACTTGCTAATTATTTAAATATGCCAGTTATATATGCAACAGGTGAAGCTAATAATGGAACTGACACTGAAAATCATGCATGGAATTATGTAAAAATATTAGATACTTGGTATTTTATCGATACAACATGGGATGATCCACTACCGGATGGACCAATTGCTAGACATGACTACTTTTTAGTTACAATCCCAAGTAGTCATACACCAGACCACACGGTACCTTCACCATTTACTACCGAGGCATATGATGATAGTTTAATAGCTGAGTTTAATGTCGTTGGGGATGAGTATTACTATTTTTATACAGAAGAAACTATTAAAGGCTTTGATAGTGTTTCAATTGAAGGAAGGGTTCTAGATGAAGTCAAAGTGACATACTTTAAAGAAGATGGGACTAAATTAGCAGGCGAACCAACTGAAATTGGTAAATATTATATTATATTTGAAGCTCCAGAAGCTTCAATTTATCACGGAGATTTCAAGATGTATTTTGAAATCTCAGAAGAGTTATTTAAAGTCGAGTTTTACAATCATGAAAATGTAGTAATTGATACTCAGTACGTATCTAAAAACTCGAGTGCTAAAGCACCAGAGTTACTCCGTAACGGATATAAATTAGTTGGTTGGGATAAAGACTTTAGCGATGTTACAACAGATTTGGAAGTGCATCCAATCTTTGAAGCAATCAAAATTACATTTTTTGATGAACAAGAAGTAGTAATTGATGTTGAGTTATCTGAAGTTACAGCTGAAGCGATAACTAAAGTTCCATACGATAAACAAGTAGATGAAAATAAAATTTTTGTTGGGTGGGCCAACAAAAATGATTTAATTGAAAAAGGGGAACTTCTAACTGAAGATTTAGAGTTAAAACCGCTTATTGAAACGATTGTTGTTAATATGAAAGGTGCTTCAAAACAACCAAGCACTTATGTTATTAAAGAAAAAGACTTTGAAAACTTAGAATTATCACTGCAAAGTCCTAATCAAAAGATAATATCTTTTACTAAAGAAGGACCACTTAATGATGATCACGAATACTTAGTTAAAGTATTAGTTGGTTCTAATGGAACTTCAAATCAAACTGAAGTTATATTAAAAGTAAAAGTTACAAATATCTTAGCATTTGGACTAACCCAAACTCAACTAATAATAGTTGGTATTGTTATTGTTGGTACAATAATAGGACTTGCTATTTTACAACATGCAATTAAAAAGCGTAAAACGAGCTAGAAAGGATTGATAGTATGTGTTTTTTCAGAAAGAAAAAAGCTAAAAAGGAAGCCGAAAAACAAAAAGAAGTAGAAGCTAAAAAAACAGAAGAGGTTAAAGCTGAGCCAGCCAAAAAAGAAGAGCCTAAAAAAAGTGCTCCAGCTAAAAAAGAAGAGCCAGCTAAACAAGGTAATGTGAAATATCACATTTCACAAAACAAAGATGATAAATCAGAACACTTCAAACAATGGCGAGTTAGAAAACAAGGATCAGAAAAAACGATTAAATATTTCAAAACTCAAAAAGAAGCTATTGATTATGCTAAGACATTAGCTAAAAATGCAGATACTGATATTGTCATTCATAAAATAGACGGTAAGATTAGAAAACAAAACTATTAATTAATACATGAAGCGATTAAAAGAATATTTTGAAGTTTTCATTACCTTCTTTAAGATAGGTCTTTTTACCTTTGGTGGCGGTTATGTCATGTTAGGTATTATCGAACGTGACTTAACCGAAAAAAAGAAATGGATTTCAAAAGAAGAAATGTTAAACTTACTAGCAATATCTGAATCAACACCAGGACCACTTGCAATTAACGCAGCAACGTTTATTGGATATAAAAGGGCCAAAGTATTAGGCTCTTTTTTAGCAACACTTGGTGTTGTACTACCTTCATTTATTATTATTCTTTTAATATCACTGTTTTTAAAAGAGTTTGATAATATTTATATTCAAGGTTTTTTAAAAGGGATTCAAGCCGGGGTAGGAGTATTAATTTTTCAAGCGGCTTGGCGTTTAAGCAAGCCGATTGAAAAGAGTTATTTTAATATTATTATATTTTTTATAGCATTAATTGTTGCTATGTTTACTAACTTTAGTTTAGTTTACTTAATATTAATATTAATTGCCTTTGGTATTTCACTATATTTTGCAAAGGGAGGTAATTACACATGAGTACCTTCCTTGGCCTTTTAAAATTATTTTGGATATTTTTCAAAATAAGTATTGTTACTTTTGGTGGCGGATATGCAATGATGCCGATGATCTTCCAGGAGATGACAGCTAATAATTATTTAACCGAAGATCAACTATTCCAATTTGTTGGAATAGCTGAATCTACTCCAGGTCCGTTTGCAATAAACATTGCAACATTTGCAGGTTTTGAAACATTTGGTTTTCTTGGAGCAGTAGTAGCAACACTTGCAGTAGTAATACCATCATTTTTAATTATTTTATTTATTGCAGCTATTAGTGAGAATTTTATTCATCATCCAATCGTTAAATCAGTTTTAAATGTCATAAAACCAGCTATTATCGGGTTTATTCTAGCAGCAGCTATTAGAGTAACTGTAAAAGCAACAATCGGCTCTTGGCAGGAGTTTGATATTAGTTGGCAAGCGATTGTTATTTTTACTACAATGATTGTATTATCATCAGTATTTAATAAAAAATTTCCACCAATTGTTCTAATATTACTATCAGGATTAATGGGTCTAGGCCTTTACTTATTATAAAAAAGCGGTTAATTATATAATTAAAACAAATTTTAATACAAAAAAAGTATAAATAAGACGGATTTCACTAAATCCGTCTTATTTTTTTATTAAGCCATAAAATACTAAATTAATAATATTTTATAGTAATTTTATTTAGAATAATCAACAAAATTAGTATATCTACGTGTTTATTATAATTATAAAGTGGTAAAATAATGGTGTCCTTAAAGGAGGGATAAGAATGAAAAAGGTATTTTTATTAATAATGGTATTGTTTGCAGGTTTCTTACTAGCATCATGTAATAATAAAAAAGAAATGGAAGTAACAAGACAAGAAGCCCAACAAATGCTTGCTAGTGTTGATGGTAATAAATCACTAGACCATACAGCTAGTATTAAAGGCAAGATAAACTTAGAAGTGTTTATAAAATCAAAAGATGAAGAAAATCATGAAATGTCTCAAACTATGAAAATGGAAGGAAGCATTGATGCATATGCTGATTTATCATCATATGAAAACCACTTTGTCTATGCCAAATTAGTTTTAAAGATGAATCAATCAACAACTATGCCTGGAATTGAGACTCAAAACAACGATATGAGTATGGATGTTAAGATCTATTTATCAAAAGGTAATGCATACCTTGAAGGTACAATTGAAGAAGGTGGGAAAAAAGTTACTAGCAAGATTAAAACAACCGGTTATTTCACACAAGAAAGTTATGATGATATGATCGGTATGCTAAAACCAGGTGAGCACATTGAAGGTAGTAAAAACAGCCTAGATTTAATTGATGAGAATAATGATTTTAAGATGTATGACTTAGGAAATGAACGCTACGAGTTAGAAGTAGCAATCACAGAAGAACTAATTAGCAACATGTTATCATTTTTCGGTTCTCAATTAGAAGTTACATTTAACTCTAAGAACTATCTAACACTTAAAGTTGTCTTTAGTGATAGATTTGAAAGTTTAACACTAAGATCAAATCTAGACATGAACTTAAAAGGAGATCTATTTGGTACAGCACTAGAAGGAACACTAAAAGGTAAAATAAGTTTAGATATTAAAACTAATGTATCTAAACCAAGTGGCCTACCATCACAAGAAACTCTAGACACATATGAAGAAGGAGAAATGCCAGATATATTAGGCTCATAAAATTAAACTACAAAGAGGCTCGGAATCCGAGCCTCTTTTTATGTTTAACCTATAATTTGATTTTTTTAGATTAATTAGGTATAATTTATAAGTGCGTAATGGCCCAGTAGCCAAGTGGTAAGGCATGGCTCTGCAAAAGCTTGATCATCGGTTCAAATCCGTTCTGGGCCTCCAATTAAATCTTACTTTATCGACATAAATTATTGAATAAGTGGC
>JAAYNT010000051.1 GCA_012520715.1 Acholeplasmataceae bacterium | reverse complement strand
GAAGATTATCCCTGTAAAATATAATAATGTATGTATAAGTTATTAGATATTTAGATCATTATATAAAGAAAAAGAGCGCTTGTTTTTAGCGCTCTTATAAAAGTTAAATTAAATTATTTAGCTCTTTTTTCTTTAATTGCAGCTTGTGCAGCAGCTAATTTAGCAATTGGAACTCTAAATGGTGAACATGAAACATAGTCAAGTCCTACTTTATGGAAGAACTCAACAGATCTTGGATCTCCACCGTGCTCTCCACAAATACCAATTTGTAAGTCTTTGTTGCCTTTACGTCCTAATTTAACACCCATCTTAACTAATTCACCAACACCTTTTTGGTCAATAGTTTGGAATGGATCAAATTCATAGATACGTTTGTCATAGTAATCTTTTAAGAATGTTGCAGCATCATCACGAGAGAATCCAAATGCCATTTGCGTTAAGTCGTTTGTACCAAAGCTAAAGAATTCAGCTTCTTTGGCAACTTCATCAGCAAGTAGACATGCTCTTGGAATTTCCATCATAGTTCCTACTTTATAAGTTAAATTAGATTTAGCTTCTTTAATTAACTTATCAGCAGTTTTAACTACTACATTTTTAACAAATGTTAATTCTTTAACATCACCAACTAGTGGAATCATAATTTCTGGAACTAATGTCCATTCAGGATGACGTTTGGATACGTTAATATACGCACTAATTAATGCTGTAGTTTGCATCTCAGCAAGTTCTGGATAACTAACTGATAAGCGGCATCCTCTATGACCCATCATTGGGTTAAATTCATGAAGTGAAACAATAATTTGTTTTAATTCTTCAACAGTAATCTTTAACTCTTTAGCAAGTTCAACAATGTCTGCTTCTTGAGTTGGTAAGAACTCGTGAAGTGGTGGGTCTAAATAACGAACAGTTATTGGATGACCTTCCATTGCAACAATTAGCTCTTCAAAGTCTTGTTGTTGGATAGGTAGTAATTTATCTAGGGCATTACGACGTTGTTCTTCAGTTCTTGCAACGATCATTTCTCTCATTGCTTTAATTCTAACGCCATCAAAGAACATATGTTCTGTTCTAGTTAAACCAATACCTTCTGCTCCAAATGATAATGCTTGTTTAGCATCAGCTGGAGTATCAGCGTTTGTTCTAACGCCTAGAGTTCTGTGTTTGTCAACCCAACCCATGAACTCTTCAAAGTCGCCAGTAATTTCTACTGGAACAGTTTTAATTTTTTGTGCATAAACTTGTCCAGTTGTACCATCAAGGGCAATCCAATCACCTTTTTGTAATCTCTTGCCACCTAATTCGAACCAACCTTCATCTTCGTTAATGACTAATTCGTGTGCTCCCGCAACACATGTTTTACCCATACCACGAGCAACAACCGCTGCGTGTGATGTCATACCACCACGAGCTGTTAAGAATCCTTCTGATACGTGCATTCCTTCAATATCTTCTGGTGAAGTTTCCAATCTTACTAAAACTGAAGGTAAGCCTTTAGCTTGGAATTCTAATACTTGCTCAACGTTAAATGCTGTAACTCCTGTTGCAGCACCTGGTGATGCTGGAAGTCCTGAACCAATTGGTTTAGTAGCTTTTAATTCGTCTTGATCAAAGTGTGGGTGTAATAAGTTATCTAAGTGTTCAGTTCCTACTTGTAAAATTGCATCTTCTTCAGTAATTAAACCTTCGTGAACTAAGTCAACTGCAATTTTTAGAGCTGCTTGAGCAGTTCTTTTACCTGAACGTGTTTGTAAGAAGTAAAGTTTTTTATTTTCAATTGTAAACTCAACATCTTGCATATCTTTATAGTGTACTTCTAAGAATTTAATTAATCTCATAAATTCTTCATAAGCTTCTGGTAATACATCTTTTAACGTGTCTAATTCTTCAGGTGTTCTAATTCCCGCTACAACGTCTTCACCTTGTGCGTTAATTAAGTATTCACCAAATACTTTATTTTCACCAGTTGCTGGGTTACGGCTAAAGGCCACTCCAGTACCTGATGTATCTCCCATGTTACCATAAACCATCTCTTGAACGTTTACAGCAGTACCCCATTCAGATGGAATACCATTCATACGGCGATAGTATTCAGCTCTTGGGTTCTCCCATGAGTTAAATACGGCACCAATCGCTCCAAGAAGTTGTTCTTTTGGATCAGTTGGGAAATCTGCATTCATTTTTTCACGGTAAATCGCTTTAAAGCGTTTAACCATTTCAACTAAGTCAGCATCAGAAAATTCTGTATCTAATTTGATACCTTTTTCTTCTTTCATTTCATCAATAATACGTTCAAAGAAAGTTTTATCAAATCCTAATACAACATCTGAATACATTTGGATAAAACGACGGTATGAGTCATTTGCAAATCTTGGGTTACCAGTTGCTTTTGATAAACCTGCAACAACTTCATCATTTAATCCTAAGTTTAAGATTGTATCCATCATTCCTGGCATTGATACTCTTGCACCAGATCTAACTGAAACTAGTAATGGATTTTTAGGATCTCCAAATTTCTTTCCTGAAATTTTTTCTAATTCTTTAACAGCTTTAAAAATTTCTTTAACGATATCATCAGAAATTTTTCCGCCGTCCTTGTAGTATTTCGTACAAGCTTCTGTTGAAACTGTGAATCCTTGTGGAATTGGTAAACCTAATTTAGTCATTGCTCCTAAGTTAGCACCTTTACCACCGACAAGATTTCTTAGTGACTCATCAGCTTCGGTAAACATATAAACAAATTTTTTTGACATATTTGTCCTCCTTTTTATAAATATTGTTATTTATTCCTCTATTATTATAACATAATAATCAATTTATCTCATTTTATTCACTTTGTAAGGGCATTCATTAGGATTTTGTGAAAAAATCTTAATAGTTTTATTAATATAACTTACAATAAAAAAACCTCATATGAGGTTTAATTATTTTAGTAATAAATTATTTTGGTATTCTTTATCGATCAGTATCTTCTACTAGTTCTATTTTTTTCTCAAGTTTTTCATTTATGATTGCAAGTACAAATGT
>JAAYNT010000050.1 GCA_012520715.1 Acholeplasmataceae bacterium | reverse complement strand
CTTAAATCTTTACTAATTTTATTAAATTCATCTTTTTTCTTTTCTTGTTGATTAAATATTTGAGTAACTTTCATACCAGATAAGTTTTCTGATAAGAAAGCATTAGTTATTGCAACATTGTTTTTAGTTCTTCTATATGCTTTTCTTGATAAACTTCTAAAGACAAACATTGATACAACAACAAACGGAATAATTCCTAATATTATTAGTGTTAATCTCCAGTTATAAATAAATAAGATGATTGCACTAAAAACTAAAAATAATGTGCTTCTAACTAAGTTAATCAAAATATCTGAAAACATCTCAGAAAGTGCTGCCGTATCATTAGTTACTCTTGTTACTAACTTACCAACTGGAACTTGATTATGTTGGTTAGCTGAAAGTGATTCAATATGTTCAAACGTATCTTGTCTAATTTCTAGGACAATCGATTGTCCTAGTTTTTCCATTAAGAGCGTTTGAACAATGCTAATAACTACTGCTGCGACTAATGTGGCTACTAATATTCCAACAAATATTAAAATCATTGTTGATTTATTACTATTAGCCATTATTGGATCTTCTAATATATCAACTGACTTTCCAATAAAGTAGTTTGGCAGCAAGTCAATAGCTAATGATAATAGCATTAATATAATACCACCAATAAATTTACCCCAGTGTGGTTTTAAGTAAGTAAGTAGAGTTCTTAGTAGAGATCGGTCAGAGCGGGTTCTTTTGAATTCTAAATCATCAAAATCATGCATCATTCTCACCATCCTCTTCTTCTAGACGAACTAAAGTTTGCAATTTCACCATTTCTTGATAAAGTGGTGAGCGCTCGATTAATTCATCGTGATTTCCTACATCAACTAATTTACCTTTTTCTAATAATATAATTTTATCCATATTTCTTACAGTTGAAATACGATGGGCAATTAAAATAGTTGTTTTATTTTCTCTTACTTGAGCTAAGTTTTTTAAAATTGCTTCTTCGGTTTTTGTATCAACTGCTGAAACCGAATCATCTAAGATTAAAATCTTTGGATCTTTTGCTAGTGCTCTAGCAATTGAGATTCTTTGTTTTTGACCACCTGATACTGTAACTCCTCTTTCTCCTAAGATAGTATCAAAACCATGTTTAAACTCAGAGATATTATCATAAACATCACTAAGTTTAGCAGCTTTAACAATAACTTCATCTTCTAGTGTATGTTGAGAAAATCCGATGTTGGCTTTTATTGTATCTGAAAATAAGAAGTTATCTTGTGGAACATAACCAACGGTATTTCTTAGTTGAAACAAAGGAATAGTCATAATATCTGAATTATCAATAAATAACTTGCCAAGTTCAACATTATAAACTCTTAACATTAGATCAACTAAAGTTGATTTACCTGATCCGGTTCGACCAAGTATTCCAACCATTTCTCCTTGTTTAATTTCAAATGAGATATCTTCTAAAATATTAACATCTGGCTCATCTGGATACGCAAATGATAAGTTGGTTGCTTTTATTGAACCATTTAATTCTGGAGTTTCAACTGCTAAATCATCGTTTACAAGCGGCTCAGCGTCTAAAAATTTAGAAATTCTTTGCGCGCTCGCGCTAGCTTGTGAACTAATTGAAATAAATCTTGTTAAAGCCATTACTGGCCATGATAGTATTCCAAAATATGTAATATATTCAAATAATACTTCAACAGTTAAACCACCATTTATTACTAAATGACCACCATATCCAATTAAAGTAAATATAACAACATTTAGTGCTACAGTAATAGCTGTTTGAAAGTATAGTCTTCTTTTAACAAACTCCATATTTTTATCATAAAAATCTTGAGTTGTTGCCCTAAATCTAACTGCACTAGATGCTTCTTTGACATATGCTCTAATTACTGAAATACCAGATAAGTTTTCTTGAACAAAATCTGACATGTCTTCAAAAGACTTTTGTCTTTCTCTAAATGTAAGTTGCATTGATCTTCTTAAGAAAAACATTAATATTGCTAGTGCAGTTAGCGGTATAAATGAATATACTGTTAACATAACATCAATATTAAACATCTTATAAAGTGTCATACCACCTAAAAATAGGCCGTCTACTGCCATCATTAAGCCTGGTCCAAAGGCCATTCTTACTGATGCTAAGTCGTTAATGAAGTAAGTCATTAATCCGCCGACTTTTTCTTTACTATAATATGTACTGTCTAATTTAGTAGCGTGATCAAACATTTGATTACGAATTTGTTCTTCAATTCTTCTTGAAGTTCCAAATATAAAATAACGCCAAAAGAATCTTCCGATAGAAACTATTGCTAGTAATACTAGTAAATATTTTAAATATGGAATAATCGCTTCTAAGATTTCACTTGTCGTAACTGTTAGTCCCTCATTAATATTGGAGTTAAAGCCTCGATAGGATCCTACAATATCTCTTGTGACTTCGGGTATAATTAATTGAAAATAGTCTACCGCAACTAAAACACCAATTCCAAGTAGTAAAAGTGGTGCATAAATGAAGTAATATTTTCTAAAATGTTTTGAGAATACCATATCCATCATCCTTTCATTATATTTTATCATAATACACTGTATTATTCCTTAATTAAGATATATAAATGTTATAATTATAACAAAGGGGTGATGAATATATGTCAACACTATTAAATAAATTTTTAAGGTATGTAGTAATAGATACCCAATCAGATCCAAATTCTAATACTTTTCCATCAACTGAAAAACAAAAAGACTTATCAAGAATACTTCTTAATGAGTTACAACAATTAAACTTAGAATCTCATATGGATGATTACGGGTATGTTTATGCAAAGCTTCCAAGTAACACAACTAAAAAAGGTTATAAGATTGGTTTAATTGCCCACGTTGATACTTCTTTTGATGCTCCAGGAGCTAATGTGAATCCAAGAGTAATTAAAAATTACGATGGTAGTAATATTATCTTAAACGAAGAATATCAAATGGATCCTATTAAATTTCCAGTTTTAAATGAAGTAATTGGAGATGATTTAGTTGTTACTGATGGTAATACACTACTAGGAGCCGATGACAAATCAGGAATAGCTATTATTATGCAATTACTACAAGAAATTTTAAATGACAAGACTATATTACACGATGATATTTATATATGTTTTACACCTGATGAAGAAATTGGTAGAGGTGTTGAACACTTTAACTATGACTACTTTAAAGTAGACTTTGCCTACACACTTGACGGTGGTCAAGTGGGCTCAATTGAAATGGAAAATTTCAATGCCGCATCAGCAAAAGTAACTACAATTGGTAAAAGTATTCACCCGGGAAGCGCTAAAGATCAACTTATTAACGCTATTAAGTTAGCTACTGAGTTTAGTTCCAATCTTCCAAAAGATGAAGTACCAGAACATACTGAAATGTATGAAGGCTTTTATCATCTAACTGCAATATCTGGTTCTGTTGAACTTGCAACACTTGAGTATATCATTAGAGACCATGATATGGATAGCTTCAAAAAACGAAAAGAGTTATTTGAAACTATTAAAGATAAACTTAATGAAAAATATAGCTATGAAGCCTTTAAAGTTGAATTAAAAGATCAATATTATAATATGGCTACTTACTTAGAAGACAAGATGTATATTGTAGATCTTGCTAAAAAAGCTATTATTGATTCAGGTTTAGAGCCAGTTACTCTTCCAATTAGAGGTGGAACTGACGGGGCAATGTTAACTTATAATGGACTGCCTTGTCCAAATATTGGAGCAGGTTATTATAATGCACACGGCAGATATGAGTTTGCATCTCTAAACCAAATGGAAAAAACAGTTGAAATAGTAAAAAGAATTATAAAAATCAAATAATAGAAAAAATTACCGGCAATTTAGCCGGTAATTTTATTTATATCTCATGTTTTCTAATTTTATTTTATTTTCTAGTGCTTCATTACTTAATTTAACTGATGCGATAATTGCCGGTTTAATATCATCATCACTAACACCTAATTTAATAGCTGCTATATCTTTTGAAATAAATTGATTTTTGGAAGTAAGATCACCAAATTTTACTAAATTAAGTCCTGATTCAATATTTCTTTTTTTGTAACTCTTTTGAATTGATCTAGCAAACAATTTATATATCCAGGTTGGGATTGTTACTACTTTTTTATCTGGAACACCTAATGCTTCATGAAAGATAGTAAGCATTTCCTTCCAAGTCATATTGTAATAACCAAGTGGATATGTTCCACTCTTATTTAATTTAATTGCTCCAACTATTGCTTCTCCTACTTGTCTTGTTGTCACCATAGCAGTGCCACCTTTTGGCCAGTATGTTCGCTTTTTCATCTTTTTAAGTTCATTAACTAAAATAGTATAAACTGGTTTTCTACCTGGTTGAATACCAAATACATACGGTATTTCAAGAACTGAAACACTAAAAGCATCACTTGCTAAAGATAGGGCATAATTCATTTGATCAACTCTTGATTTTATATATGGGTGATGTTTAGTTAAATTTAACTTGCCCCATATTTTATCAAAGTATGAAAAATATGAACCTAATATTACCGCACTTTTGATATTAGCTTTTTTAGCCAGCGGTAATAGTCTTTCAAGTGGGCTTATATTATATTTGTAATATAGATCGTAAATTGGTGGACTACCTTCTACTCTTTCATCAATTCCAGCCGCAAAGACTAATGAATTACACCCATTCATATATCGTAATATTTCTTCATCTGTTAACTCTAAATAATTTTTATATATTATTTCCATATTATTTGGAATATCTAAATAATCTGGTTTAGGTGGAAGTGCAAAAGAGATAACCTCGTGGTTATCTTTTATTAAAAGTTTAGCTGCTTCAAAGCCTAAAAGGCCGGTTCCACCTATAATAAGTACTTTCATAAGTATTGGTATTTAAATTCCTTTCCAGTTTCTGTTAGTCTAATAATATTATCATCAAGATAAACATATTGATTTTTAATTGCAATATTGAATATCTTATCAAAATCTGATTGAGTCCAGTTTAACATTGGAACAATCGTATCTAGTGCATTTTCTAATCTTTCATCTTCTTCGCCTTCGTGGTTTTCAATATGTACTAACATTACAATTACTTTGTAAATGGTTTTTAATTTATTTCTTTTAATAACTGTTGATATCATACCGTTTTTAGGATTAAAAGCAAGTACTAATAAAAAGACAGCGAGTGTTACAACCGAAATCATTCCAGACATTGGAACTGTCCAAATATCACCTAAAAAGTAACCAATTAACACATTTATAGTAGCTACTAATGCTGTTATAACGATAGTTTTTTTCAAGTCTTTTGAAATTAATAGGGCAGTCGCTCCTGGTCCTACCATTAATGATACTACCATGACGGCACCAACCATATTAAAGGCGGTTACTGCTGTAACTGATATTAAGGTCATTAAAAGATAGTGAATAATTACTGGACTAATTCCTAAGACTGTCGCTAGTGCTTGATCAAATGATACTATTTTTAATTCTTTAAAAAATACAGTAATAAAAATAATATTAATTATTAAGACTCCAAGTACTAACAATAAATTAGTTGGTATAAATAGACTACCTATACTAAACCCATCAATTGCTGCTAGTTCTATATGTCCTAAAAATACAGCATCATTATCAATATGTGCATTTTTCATAAAACTACCTGGGGCATTAATAATGATAATTGCAAGTGAAAATAATAAAGGAAATACAACTCCGGTTGCTGCATCTTCACTTGTTTTTTTACTTTTTACTAAAATTTCAACTAACCAAGATGTTAATAGTCCTGCTAGTCCTGCAAACATTACAACTAGTGGTGATTGAATATCACCAACAATCAAAAATCCAACTACAACGCCAAATAAAACTGTATGCGAAATCGCATCAGTTAACATTGACATCTTCCTTAGTACCAAAAACAATCCGATAATCGAAGATGAGATCGCAGTTACTACTGCAATTAAAATCATACCTAGTGTTAAACTCATACTTGATTATCCTTTATAATGGATTTAACTTTAGAAATTCCTTTATCAGTTAAAACCATTTGATTTTTTGATTGGTAAATGAATCCTTCTTCTAAAAAGGTTTTAACTTTTTCTTCAGTTGGATTACATTTTTTCTCATAATAAAGATTAATTAAATATTTATAATTATCAATATTTTTCTTATATCTAAAATCTAGAATTGCTTTTATTATTACACCTTTTATAGGTGAAAATAATAAAGATATTAAAACAACACTTGATAATACTAAAATAATTGTTGGACCTGCTGGTAAAATAAAATAATCTCCAATTAAGGCACCAGTAAAACCAGAAAGTGCTCCTATTATTCCAGCAACTATAAAGTTGATTGACAGACGATGTGACCATTGTCTAGCTGCTACTGCTGGTGCAATTAAAATAGCACTAATTAATACTACTCCTACCATTTGAATCCCACTTACTACCACAATAACTATTAGTATTGAAAATAGTCCATCAACTATTTTTGAATTAAAACCAATTGTATTAAAAAATTCTGGATTAAATGTAGATAGTTTAATTTCTTTCCAAAATAGAGCAATTAATAAATTAACAAATAAAAATACTCCAATAATTATATACATATCTTTAAGTAGTATTGACGCTGTTTCTCCGTATATAAAAGTGCTAACTCCCGCAGCTCCAACACCACCGCTTTGTTGCAAGATATGTTTTAAAACTATTCCAAGTCCAAACATTCCCGAAAGTATTAGTGCCAGAGTTGCATCACTTTTAATTTTAGAATATTTTTTTATTATATTTAAAATAATCATCGAAACTACTGCTGATGCAGCAGCTCCCAAGAGTAATATTTCTAAGCTTTTAGTATCAAAGATCATATATGCTAGTACTACACCAGGTAATGCTGCATGAGCAAGCGAATCTCCGACTAAAGCTTGTTTTTTAATAACTATAAAAACACCAAAAGATCCAGCTAAAAAACCTAGTATAATACTAGTAATTACTATTCTTGTTAAAGTTGGATTAAATATTGATGTTATAATCATTTTTAAATTTCCTTTTTAAGTGACCTTTCTTGATATGTCTTATTTAAGTTTTCTTCATTAAATACTTCACTTACAGGACCTGATGCTATAACTTCTAAGTTTAACATTGTTACGTAATTGAAGTATTTATCGACAGTTTTTAAATCATGATGAACAACTATTACAGTCTTGCCTTCTTTATTAAGTGATTTTAAAATATCAATAATAGCTTGTTCTGTTTTCATATCTACACCTTGAAATGGTTCATCCATTATGTAGATGTCAGCTTGTTGAGCTAAAGCTCTAGCTAAAAATACTCTTTGCTGTTGTCCTCCTGATAATTCTTGGATTTGGCGGTTAGCAAATTCTTGCATACCTACTTTAATAATGGCTTCTGTTGCAATTTGTTTATCTTCTTTTCTAGGACGTCTTACCCAACCAATATCACCATATCTACCCATTAAGACAACATCAAAGACAGTTGTTGGGAAATCCCAATCAACTGAACCTTTTTGTGGCACATAAGCTATTTTACTTCTTGCTTCGTGATATCTCTGACCAAAAAATATAGTGCTACCACTAATTGGCTTAACTAAATCTAACATTCCTTTAATAAGTGTTGATTTACCAGCACCATTTGGTCCGATAATTGCCATTAAAACTCCTCTTGGAATTTGAAGGTCAATATCCCATAAAACTGGTTTAATATCATAAGATATTGTCATATCTTCTACAATAATTAAATTTTGTTGATTTTCAATTTCTAATTTCATTAGTTATGACCTTTCTTTCTTAATTGCATCTACGATTGTATCAATGTTGTATTTAACCATGTCTATATAATTACTTCCTACTTCATCTGGACCACCTAGTGAGTCTGATAGTAGTTCTCCGCCAATTACTAACTGGTGGTTTCTTGATTTTGCTGATTGAATAAGTGAATCAATTGTTTTTCTTGGAACAGATGATTCAATAAATACAACATGTACATTTTTACTAATTACTAAATCAATTAATGACTCAATATCTTTGCTGCTTGCTTCACTTTCTGTTGAGATGCCTTGAATGGCATCAACACTAAAGCCGTAACAATCACCAAAGTATGCAAACGCATCATGTGCTGTAATTAGTACTCTTTCGCTTTCTTCTAATTCATTAATTTTATTTATTATATATTCATGAGTTAATGTTAATTCGTTTTGGTATTTAATATTTTGCGTATCAAAATATACCTTATCATTTGGAAATAATTTTCCTAATTCTAAAGTTATATAATTTGAAATAACTTGCCAATATTTAACATTAAACCAAAAATGAGGATCATATAAATTATTATCTTCTTCTAAGTTTAGTAAATAAATATCATCTTCATGATTGTTGTTATGTTTTTCTATTAATATATCTCCAACACTAATAACTTTT
>JAAYNT010000049.1 GCA_012520715.1 Acholeplasmataceae bacterium | reverse complement strand
TGATAGTGTTGAGTTAATTAAGTTAATTACTAATAACTTAGATAACTCTTATTTTGATTATTAAAATGAAGTACTATCTAGCTTACGGCAGTAATTTAGATACGACTTCTTTTTATAAAAGATGTCCCAATGCTAAATTAGTAACAACTGCCACAATGGAAGGATATAAGTTAAGTTTTAAAAGACTAAATGAGTTATCTAATACATATCTAACTATTGAAAAAGATGAAAGTAGTGAAATACCGATTGCTATATACAAAATATCCACTGAAGATGAAAAAGCTCTAGATTATTATGAAAGTATTCATACTAATTTATATTATAAAGTAGAAACGGAGTTACTACTTCATAATCAAAGGGTATTAACACTTACATATATAATGAATGATAGTTCCATATACGGACTACCTAGCGATGATTATTATAAGTTAGTAAAAAAAGGATATATGGAACATGATTTTGATATTAAATATTTAGAAGAAGCACTACAAAGATCAAAGAAATGGGTGAATAAAAATGATTAAAGATAAAACATTTCTATACTTTAAAGAAGATATAGTAACAAATGCAAAAGCAAATGTTGTTATAGTACACGGGATTGCTGAGCATTTGCATCGTTATGACTATGTTGTATCAAAACTTAATGAAGCTGGATACAATGTTTTTAGATATGACCAAAGAGGTCATGGTAGAACTCAAGGTAAAAAAGGGTATGTAAAAAGTTTAGAAATCTTACTTGAAGACTTACAAGATATTATCAATTACGCAAGAGAAAAAAACAACTTAAAAGTATTTGTATTAGGACATAGTTTAGGTGGCGGTATAACAAATATTTATGCTAGTACGATTGGGGATATTGATGGTTATATCTCAAGTGGTGCTGCAACTGATGTTATGAAACAATTAAATTTATTAAAAATAATACCATATCAATTATTAAGATGGGTAAGAATTAAAAATAACATCGCCAAAGACTCACTTGCAACAATTAAAGAAGTAGAAGAAGATTATTTAAATGACCCTTATGTTTTAAAAAGTTATAAAATTGGTGTCTTGGGCGAAGTTATTATGAAAGGGTCAAAAATTTTGAAGAAAAACTATGATAATATTAAAATGCCTGTACTAATAATGCACGGCAAATTAGATCCGACAGTCCCACAAGAATTTAGTGTTAATTTATATCAAAAAGTTGCTTCAACTGATAAAGAATTAGTAATATGGGAAGAGTCACTACATGAGATATACAATGACTTAGAAAAAGATAAAGTAATAAATAAAACGATTGAGTGGTTAGATAATCATGCCTAAGAAATATATAATCGCAATTGATCAAGGAACTACTTCAAGCAGAGTAGTAGTTGTTAATAAAGAAGGCGATGTTTTATATAAAGAACAAATGCCTGTTGCTATTAATGAAACTAGAAATGGTGAAATCTTACAAGATCCGCAAGAGTTAATTGACTCTGTTTTAGTTTTGCTTGATAGAACATTCAAGCGTCATCAAATTGACCCAAACGAAGTTTGTTCAATTGGGATTACTAACCAAAGAGAAACAACTATCATGTGGGACAAAAACACCGGTAAAGCCTTTTATAATGTCATTAGTTGGCAATCTAAACATACAATAGATATTACTAATGATTGGATTAGTAGAGGCTATGAAGAAATGGTTCTGCGTAAGACCGGTCTTAAAATAAACCCGTATTTTAGTGCCTCTAAAATCAAATATATACTAGATGTATGTAAGCCTAATATTGATAATGTAATGTTTGGTACAGTTGACACATACTTACTATGGCATCTAACAAAAAGACAAGTCTTTAAAACAGATATTACAAATGCATCAAGGACTCTACTTTATAATATTTTTGAGGAAAAATGGGACGATGAAATATTAGAAAAATTTGAAATTCCTAAATCAATCTTACCCGAAGTAGTAGATACTGATGATTACTTTGGTGACTTTGAATATAACGGAGTAAAAATACCAATTAACGCAATGATTGGAGATCAACAATCATCACTATTTGGACATCAGTGTTTTAATGAAGGTGACTTAAAAGCAACCTACGGAACGGGATGTTTTATTTTAATTAATACTAATTCAACTCCAGTCATATCAAGTAGTGGTCTACTTACAACTCCGGCTTGGAAAATTGGCGGAAAGACAACATATGCACTTGAAGGTTCGGTATTTATGGCCGGTGCCGTTGTTCAGTGGCTAAGAGATGATTTAAAAATTTTAAGAAGTGCCAATGAATCTGAACAAATGGCACTAAAGTCAAATACGAACGATATTTATGTTGTTCCAGCATTTGTAGGACTTGGAACACCATATTGGGACTCACAAGTAAGAGCCTCAATTCTTGGGATAAATCGTAAGACAAATCAAAACGATATTATAAGAGCAGCCCTTAATAGTATTGGATATCAAATTGAAGATGTTTTAAAAATATTAAAACATGAAATGAACCGAGAAATTACTAGTATTTCAAGTGATGGTGGCGCTTCAAGAAATAATTATTTATTACAATTTCAAGCTGATATTTCTAATTTAAGAGTGATTCAAACAAAAGAAATGGAAGTAACCGCACTTGGTGCAGCTTACATTGCGGGATTAAAGTCAGGCTTCTGGAAAAACCAACAAGAAATCGAAAGAAACAAAAAGATAAAACAATTATTTTATCCAAGAATTAATGAAAATGAGCGAAACAGACTATACTCAAATTGGAAAAGAGCTGTAGAAGCAACAATTAGTTTTCGCCCTATGAAGTAATTAAATGTATTTTATACTTATAAATATGATATTATATATTAAAGGACGTGAAAAAATGTTAAAATTAGTATTTGATAAAAAAACTAAGGCAGAAGTAGTTGTAGAATTTGACAACAACTTATCAGAAGGAGCCAAAGAATTAAAAAAAGCCAAATTATTTAGTGGTAAATCAGGAGAAGTATTTGCAAGCTTAAACGTTAAACGTGAAGGAGTAATTTATCTTGGTTTAGGGTCAAATAAAAAGTTTGATGGAGAAGATGTAAGACTAGCGGGATTTAAATTAGGAAAAGCATTAGCTTCTAATAAAGTTACAAAAGCCCACTTAGACTTAAAAGATGTTAAAGATGTTGATAAGTTTTTAGCTCATTTAGTTGAAGGTTTACTACATTCAAACTACTCATTTGATAAATATAAATCTAAAAAAGAAGATGATTTAGTAATTGAATTATCACTTAATGGTGTTAAAAAAGTAGAACATGTCGTAACAGAAGTTACTAACTTAGTAAATGCAGTTAATATTGCTAAAGACTTTGTTAATACACCAGCTATTGATTTATATCCAGAAAGCTATGCTAATGAGATTGTTAAGCTATTTGAAAATAGCGAAGTTGAAGTTGAGGTTTATGATAAACCACAACTAGAAGCAATGGGGTTTAAAGCTTTACTTGCAGTTGCAGAAGGAAGCGATAAAGAACCAAGATTAGTAGTCTTAAAATATATGCCAAATAAAGAAACAGATGAACATATTACATTTGTCGGTAAAGGTTTAACTTATGACTCAGGCGGATATGCATTAAAACCAGCTGGAAGCATGGTTACAATGCAATGCGATATGGGCGGTTCAGCTGCAGTTGTTGGTGCCTTAAAAGCAATTAGTGATAATAAACTACCAGTCAACGTAGTTGCAGTTACAGGCTTAGTTGAAAATATGATTGATGGATCAGCTTATAAAAATGGCGATATCGTAGGCAGTTTAAAAGGTAGTACTATTGAAATTGGTAATACTGATGCTGAGGGTAGAGTTACACTTGCTGATACATTATATTTTGCAGCTACAAAACTTAATACAACAAAAATTGTTGAACTATCTACTCTAACAGGAGCATGTGTAGTTGCACTTGGTACAGAAATTACAGGTGCAGTTTCAAATAATGATCGTTTTTATAAAGAAGTTCATGAAGCAGGCTTACGTGCCGGCGAATTAAACTGGAGATTACCAATTACTCCTGCTTTAGAAAAAGCTGTAAAAGGTGAAGTAGGAGATCTTAAAAACTCAATACCAGGTGGTGCAGGAGCAATTACAGCAGGTATTTTCCTTACTCACTTTGTTGAAGGAAAACCATTTGTTCACTTAGACATCGCTGGTCCAGCTTTTAATAAAGCTAGAGGATACTACGCAAGTGGTGCAACAGGTATTGGTGTTAGAACATTATACGAATTAGTTAAATAGTAAGGCTTTGGCCTTACGAAGGGGCCTTAGCTCAGCTGGGAGAGCGCATGGCTGGCAGCCATGAGGTCAGGGGTTCGAACCCCCTAGGCTCCACCATAGCTAAATTATTTTAAGAGCACAGTTTGTGCTCTTTTTTGTTTAATTTTCGTATTTGTCATGTAATATCAAAAAGGCTTTATAATCTTTTGTATATTTGATAAAATGATAATGAAAGATATTATTTAAAGAGGTGGTTAGTAAATGAGAGAAATTAAAGTAGACTTAATTACAAAAAAGGTAGCTGAGGCTTTAGTTAAAGCTAATAAAGTTTTACCAGATGATGTTTATCAAGCTTTAAGTAAAGCTATAAAAACTGAAAGTAGCGAATTAAGTAAAGACGTGTTATCAAAAATAGTCTTAAATGCTGATATCGCAAAAGATGAACTAGCACCAATGTGTCAAGATACAGGAATGGTTGTTGTATTTTTAGAAGTTGGCTACGATGTTCATTTTGATAAAGATGTTTACGATGCAATTAACCAAGGGGTTAGAAATGCTTATGTAGAAGGCTACTTAAGAAAATCAGTTGCTGATCCAATTACTAGAGTAAACACTAAAGATAATACACCGGCCATTATTCATACAACTTTAGTTCCTGGTAACAAAATAAGAATTGTTCTAGCACCTAAAGGAGCTGGTAGTGAAAATATGAGTCTTGTTAAAATGCTAACTCCAGCTGATGGTGTCGAAGGCATTAAAAAGTTAGTTCTTGATAGTATTTTTAATGCTGGAGGTAGACCATGTCCACCTATTATATTAGGATTAGGAATTGGTGGAAACTTAGAAAAAAGTGCACAAATAGCTAAAGAAGCATTAATGAGAAATATTGATGATGTTAATCCAGATCCAGAACTTGCCAAACTTGAAGCTGAGTTGTTACAAGAAATTAATGAGCTTGGAGTTGGCCCAATGGGATTTGGTGGTAAAACAACAGCTCTTGCTGTTAAAATTGCTAAACATCCAACTCACATTGCAGCACTTCCGGTAGCAATTAATATTCAGTGCCATGCAGCAAGACATTTAGAAATAATTATTTAATGGGTGATAATATGAAAAAAATTACAAGTCCAATTACATTAGAACAACTAAAAGATTTAAGAGCTGGTGATATTGTTTATATTACAGGAGTAATTTATACAGCAAGAGATGCTGCTCATAAAATGTTAGTTAAAGATATTAAAGAAGGTAATAAATTAAATATCGATTTAAAAAATGCATCAATTTACTATGTTGGACCTACTCCAACCATACCTGGAGAGGTAATTGGTTCAGCCGGTCCAACAACAAGTTATAGAATGGATCCATACGCTGAGATACTCCTAAAAGAAGGAGTTAAAGTCATGATTGGTAAAGGCGGAAGAACTAAAGAGTTTAAAGAACTTTTAGAAAAATACCAAGCAGTATATATCTCAGCAATCGGTGGAACTGGAGCATTAATTAAAAAATCAATTACAAAAAGCGAAGTTGTAATGTATGAAGAGTTAGATGCAGAGGCAATTAGAAGATTAGAAGTAGTTGATTTTTATGGAATAGTTGCTAATGATATGTATGGTAATGATGCTTTTGAAGATGGAATTCAAGAGTTTTTTAAAAAAGGGAATGATTAAAAATGTTAAATTTTAATTTTTATAGTCCTACTGAGTTTGAGTTTGGTAAAGATACTCAATTTGAAGTAGGAAGACTACTTAAAAAACACGGAGCAACCAAAGTGTTAGTTCACTATGGCGGCGGTTCTATTAAAAGAAGTGGTTTATATGATGAAGTAATAAAAGTATTAAATGATGAAAATATTTATTATGTTGAACTAGGTGGAGTTGTTCCTAATCCAAGAGATACTTTAGTTTATAAAGGAATTAAGCTTGTAAGAAAAGAGCAAGTTGACTTTATCTTAGCTATTGGTGGCGGCTCAGTTATCGACTCAGCCAAAGCAATTGCCATGGGAGCATTATATGAAGGTGATTTTTGGAATTTATATGATGGCACCAAAGCTACAAAAGCTTTGCCTGTTGGAGTAATTTTAACAATTCCAGCAGCAGGTAGCGAAGCAAGTAACTCAACAGTTATCACTAAAGTAGATAAAGGCTTAAAAAGGGGAACTAACAGTGATTTAGTTAGACCTAAGTTTGCAATTATTAATCCGGAGTTGCACTATACAATTCCTAAATATCATACATTTGCAGGTATTGTAGATATGATGAGTCATATTTTTGAAAGATATTTAACCAATACTAAAAATGTTGAGTTAACTGATTTAATGTGTGAAGCAGTATTAGTAGCAATTATTAATTCAGCAAGAGTTATTTTAAAAGAACCAAATAATTATGAAGCAAGAGCTAATATTGCCTGGGCATCAACAATTGCTCATAATGGTATTTCAGGAGTTGGAAGACAAGGAGATTGGGCATGTCATAGAATGGAACATGAACTATCAGCCTTATACGATGTTAGTCATGGTGCAGGACTTGCAGTAGTGTTTCCAAATTATATGAGATATACACTAGATCATGATGTAGATAGATACTACAGGTTAGCAGTTAATGTTTTTGGCATTACCAAAGGTAGTGACAAAAAAGAAATTGCTAAAAAAGGTATTGATAAATTAACTAAGTTTTATCAGGAAATAGGCATGCCAACCACATTTAATGAAATTGGTGCGAGTGAAAAAGACATCCCTATTTTACTAAAACAACTAAAAATAAATGTTGGAAGCAGCTTTGGTAGTTTTGTAAAACTAACAATGGAAGATGCTAAAAACATTTATAAAATGTGTTTATTAACCCACATTTAGGATGTTTTTAACATAATGTTTAGATAATTTGGAAGTTAATATCAGTTGTGATAGTATTATATATACTAATTATAAAGGAAAGATTAAATGAAAGAATTTAGTTTATTTGAAAAGATCTCAGCAGCTTTAGTAGGCTTAGCTGGATTACTTTATGTAATTACTTATGTTGTTGCTCTTGCTGGTGGTCCTCGTTATGGAACACCAACTGGAGTATTTGTTGTCAATGGGATTGGTAATTTAGTTTATGCTTTACTAATATTTGGAGCATTAATATTTGCTGTTGTTGAAAGAAGATTACTAGTTGGAATTATAGTTGCTAGTTTAAAGATCACTCTTCCATACGGAAGTAGCTTTATTAGAACTGCTTTAGCTGGTGGTTCAATGGATTTTGGACAAGCAGGAACTATCTTTGGTTTATTATTTTTCTTACTAGCAATTGGTTTAATAGTAATGTTAGTCTTTGTAGCAAAAGAAACTAAGTTTGAATCTACACCATTTAAATGGTTATCATTCTTAGGTCCAATTTTAGTATTTGCTTATCTGATTTTATTTGATTCATTTAGTAATGCGTTAATTTCTTCATTAGCTGAAGTTGTAGCATTATTACTACTAGCAGTAATGACAGCAGAATTACTATTTATTAGTGTATTTGTTAGAGTTCCATTTGCAATTATTATTACAATAATCGAGTCAACTGGAAATGGACCAAAACCAACAATTACATTTGGATTAGTTCTAGAATGGGTACTTGGAATTTTATTATTAGCATATGGAATTTATGCCTTAATAGTTCATATTCGTCATTCAAGACATGAGAAACACGAAGATATCCCACAACCACAAAAAGAACCAGCATTAGAATAATAAAATAATAAAGAGTTTGCAAAATCATTTGCAAGCTCTTTTAATATCTAAATAGTATATAATATTTGACAACTTATAATAAATTTGATAATCTATTTAAGCATGATTAAATGTGGACGTAATATAACGGTTATTATACGTGCTTGCCAAGCATGAGATGGGAGTTCGATTCTCCTCGTCCGCTCCATTAAGACATTATGTGAGAGTTTTCATTGACTTTCATTAAATAGACTGCCGAGTGGCAGTCTTTTTTTTACTTCTTTTAAATATCTCAACTTTCGATAGCCCATAGTTATTATGATATAATTAACTATGAGGTTTTAATTTATGATAAGAAAAGGAAATTTAAGAGATATAAGTAGTGTACTACGTATTTATGAAGATGCTAAATCATTTATTAAATCATATAACTCTCCGCAGTGGCAAAGTGGATATCCAAATGCGGATACTTTTTATGACGATTTAGAAAATAATCGTCTTTATGTATATGAGAGTAATAACGAAGTAGTAGCATGCGCTTCATTTCATAGTTATGAAAAAGACTATGATAATATTTATGAAGGCAGCTGGCTAACTACAACTAATAATTATATGGCAGTACATACTATAGCTACTAACAATTCATATCGTGGTAAAGGTATTGCAGCTAGGTTTTTTAAATATATACATAAAAACTTTGATGTTGCATCAATTCGAATTGATACACATAAGTTAAATGTACCGATGATTAAAATGTTAGAAAAAAACGGATTTATATACTGTGGTATTATATATCTTAGTGATGGTCAAGAAAGACTTGCTTATGAGAAGGTATTAAAATGAAATACTTAAAACATATTAAAATTACTATTTTATTATTAATAGCATTATTAATAGGAATTACAGTGGCATCACTAATTTATAATAGTGATGTTTATTCGCCGTGGTGGGCTCACGTTTTAGTAGTAATAGGAGCGATTTTATTAACTTTAACTATTCATGAGTTAACTCACGCGATTGCTTTTAGTATATTGGGTATTAAAATAAAAGCTATTTATATATTAATTTTTATGTTTATTAGAAAAAAGAAGTTTTTCACTATTAAAATAAATCCAAGATTAATTGTTTTATTAGGTGGGTTAGTAGTACCACTACTACCACCAGTAAAAAGCGATGAAGAATTAGAAGAGTTATCCAAAAAGATTGCTAAATCACTAATTGCAGCTCCGATTGCATCAATTGTATTTGGCTTTTTATGGGTATTAGCATTTATATTAATCTTAATATTTTCATCTAGTATGACTTTTATTACACTTTCGATTACTGCAAGTTTTGTAATATTAATATTAACACTACTTGTAATAATTGCATCAAGTGCCGGAACTGATCAAATAGCAGGTGATTTTGTTGCTTATGAAAGAGTACTTAATAATAAAGATTACCAATTTCAAGTAGTTGATTCATATCTTAATTTCAATAAACCAGCTCAACTTGAAAGTAAAGCTTATTTAGATCAACATAAAAGAAACTATTTAAAAACTAGATATTTAGGTACTTCATTAGATACCCTATCTTATGTTACTGATTATATAGACGATGTTTTATTTAAAAAAGGAAAGCGAGACTATATTATAGAACAAAGAATATTTAAGATGTCATATTTTAAGTTAGAACAGTCTAACGAAGGAATAACTACCTTATTTATGATTTTATATTTATATTTTATTTCAGGTGAAAAAGAAGAAGCTTTTAACTTGCTAAACAGACTAGAAAAAAATACAAATGATAAAATCGATAAAAAGCATCTTGATTATGAAATAAAAAGAGCACATCATTTATTAGGTTTAGAAGATAACACTGAATTTTTACTTGATCCTAAAAATGAATATGAAGGTTTTAACTGGATATTAAAACCTGTTCTAGATCCAGAACCACCACTAGATTTAATCCCGCTTAAACTACGAATTAAGGTTCCAATTATTAAATTTTTCGAAATTATTGAATAAAAAAAGGCCTGTCAAAGGCCTTTATTATTATGGTGCCTCCACCGAGAATCGAACTTGGAATTCAGCATTACCATTGCTGCGTTATACCATTTAACTATGAAGGCAAAATTCAAATTAGTTATTAACTAATGATATTGTATCAAATAATTAGATGCAATTCAAACTATAAAACTATTAGATATAGGATAAATCGCTTAAATAGGGCGATTTATCACTTACTATTTGCATATAACTTGAAAATGTGCTAGTATGATACTTGAACGTAGTTAACGTTTTAGATTTATAAGAAGGAGAAATTAGTACTAATGACAGGAACTGTAAAATGGTTTGATAGTGAAAAAGGTTTTGGTTTTATTACTGCTGATGGAAAAGATGTGTTTGTACACTTCTCACAAATTCAATCAGAAGGATTCAAAACTTTAGCTGAAGGCGACCAAGTCGAATTTGAAATTAAAGACGGCGAACGCGGCCCACAAGCTGTGAACGTTGTAAAACTTTAAAAATATAATTTACTATCTACAAAAAAGGACACGAGTTAGTGTCCTTTTTTCTTTCGATTTATTTCTTGTAGTAAATTATTACTAATCATTAAATCATTATAATATTTGAAATCAACAATATTACTAATAAATTTATCTAAATCATATGTAATATCGTTATAAAAATATATTGATTTTTCATCGATTTTTTTATTAGGAATGTATTGCTTTAATTGAACTGAGAAGTCATCAGTAATAATCATTGATGTTCTAGTTAAAAAAGCAAATGTTTTCTCATCAGATAGTCCATTAACACCGTAGTAGAAGTTAGTATCGCTTTTATCTATTAGTTCTAGAAGTGTACGATATAAATCAACTTGTGATCTAACTTTTGGTTGAACACCTTTAATTAAACCCTCTTTTACTTCACCAGTTGAGTTGTCATCTGGTGCGTAAATTAAAGCCGGCACTTGGCTTAGTTTACGCCATACTTCAATTGGTGATAAATCAGGGTCCTCAGCGATTGTTCTAATCTCATTAGGTGATATTGAGGTACCATGATCAGTATATAATACATATATTGTATCTGTTAATTCATTAGCCATATCCAAAATATAACCAAAGATATCATTGTAAAACTTTAAATAATTTAAAAAATCAAGAGTAGAAGTAGTTACTTTTAACATATCTTTTGTAAATGCTGGTTCATCAATATATGGATTATAGAAAAACGGAGTATGTGCGTGAATTGTAATTGGATACATAAAATATTTTTCACCAGCAACTTGTTTTTCTTTAGCTTTTATCTTAACCCATTCGAAAAGATCTTTTTCACCAACCCAAGGACTTCCAGGAAGTCTTTCTAAGTTGTTAGGAAATGCATCGGTTGCATTTACTACACCAGCCATTGGCTTGCCATCTTTTCTTGAGTAATGAAAATACTCATCAAATTTGAACATACCAGGGTGAACATTTTCACGGTTATAGAAAAATCTATTATCACCGTGATATGAAGCTGAGTAATAATTATCTAAAACAACAGGAAGCGGATTAAGTTTAAAATCAATTGGTTTTGCATAAGGAGAGTTTAATAATTTTTCATATAAACTAACTTTATGATAGTATTCACTATTTCCAAACTGCCAGAAATTTAATCTATTACCAACCGGATAAAGTCCAGTCATACCAGTTATTTCAGCATCACTTGAGTTTCCAAGTCCAACCGTAGTATAAAAGTTCTCAAAATAATAAGATTCATTTACTAACTTATGCCAATTTGGCATTAAGTTAAGACTTTCAATTAAACTTGATGTTCCATCAACTAAATATGAATTAAATGTCTCAAGTTGAATATAGACAACATTTTTATCTTTAAAAATACCATGCAAGCTGTCAACTTC
>JAAYNT010000048.1 GCA_012520715.1 Acholeplasmataceae bacterium | reverse complement strand
GGTTTTTGTAATCACTTTTAATGAAAAAATCAAGGTTTTTGTAATCACCTTGATTTTATAAGTTGTAAATTATTAATAAATTAGCCGATTGAACCTTCCATTTCCATCTTAATTAATTGGTTTAATTCAACGGCGTATTCCATTGGTAATTCTCTAGCAAATGGTTCAATAAAGCCCATTAATATCATTTCAGTTGCTTGTTCTTCACTTAAGCCACGACTCATTAAATAAAATAGTTGGTCTTCACTAACTTTTGATACTGTTGCTTCGTGTTCTACCATTGATGTTTTATTTTTAACTATATTAATAGGAATAGTATCACTATATGAGTGTTCGTCTAAAATAATAGTGTCACACTCTATATGTGCTTTAGAGTGGTGAGCTTTTGGATCTATATACACTTTACCACGGTAGTTAACTCTACCACCACTATGACTAATAGACTTAGAAATAATATTAGATGAAGTATTTGGTGCTAAGTGAATCATCTTAGCTCCAGCATCTTGATTTTGTTCTTTACCGGCTACTGCAATTGAAATCATTGTGCCTTTGGCACCTTTTTCAAGCAGTAAGCATGATGGGTATTTCATATTAATTGATGAACCCATATTACCATCAATCCATTCCATAGATGCGTTTTTGTAAACGTGTGAACGTTTAGTAACTAAGTTTAAAACGTTACTTGACCAGTTTTGAATGGTTGTATATCTTGCAAGTGCATTTTTATGAACAATTACTTCAACTACGGCAGCATGAAGTGATTCTTTTGAATATGATGGTGCCGTACAACCTTCAATATAGTTAATTTCAGCTCCTTCATCAACAATAATTAATGTTCTTTCAAATTGTCCTAACTGACTTGAGTTCATTCTGAAGTATGATTGTAGTGGCCTTGATAATTTGGCTCCTTTTGGAACATAAATAAATGAACCGCCGCTCCAAACGGCACCGTTTAAGGCGGCATATTTGTTATCACTATTAGGAACTACCGTTCCAAAATATTTTTTAAATAATTCTGGATACTCTCTAAGTGCTGAGTCAGTATCAGTATAAATAATTCCTTGACTATCTAACTCTTCTTGTGTACTGTGATATACTACTTCACTTTCAAATTGAGTAGATACACCAGCTAAGTATTCTCTTTCAGCTTGTGGGATACCTAGACGTTCAAATGTAGTTTTAATTTCTTCTGGAACATCGTCCCAGTTATTTTTAACTCCGTCGATGTTCCTTACAAAATAAGTAAAATCATCAAAGTCAATATGAGATAAGTCTGGTCCCCATTTTGGGTTATCTATTTGTTTGAAAAGCTCATAGCTTTCAAGTCTATATTCTAACATCCATTCTGGTTCGTTTTTAGCAGCTGAAATCGCTCTAATAACATCTTCTGATAAACCTTTACCAGTATCTAAAATACTATCTGCATCAGTAGAAAAACCATATTTATAATCTTGTTGGATATCTTTAATTTGTTTATCTCTATCTTTCATTTATTGCCTCCTGTATTGCCTCTTCCATTGCCTTCCAGGCAATTGAAGCACATCTAATACGAGCTGGAAATCTTGAAACACCAATATATGCAATTGGTTCTCCTGTTAAGATTTCTTCATTGTAAGGTTGTCCTGTTAGCATAACTAAATATTCTTTAATAATATCTTCTGCATCTTTAACTGATTTGTTAATAAGGGCATTACTCATGACACTTGCGCTTGAACAACAAATTGAACAACCATGTCCGTCATGTCTTACATCTTTAATAGTATTTTCTTCAACTAACACTTGAATCGTAACATCATCACCACAACTTGGATTAAGTAAATTTACTTTACTATATCTAGTATCGTCAGTTAAACCTTTATTGAGAGGGTTTTTATAATGTTCCATTATTACCTCGCGGTATAGATCTTCTAATTTCATTATTAATACCTCCCAAAAAACTCAGAAGCTTTTTTAGTTGCTTCTAGTAGTTTTTCAATATCTTTTTCATCATTATAAATACTAATTGATGCTCTTAGGGTTCCACCAGGTGCATCTAGCGTTTCAGTTAAAATTGATGCGCAGTGATGTCCTGATCTTAGGCACACTCCAAGTTCATCATAAACTGATGATGCATCGTGTGGATGAACTCCGTTTAAGTTAAACGAAACAATACCCGCATCACCATTTGGATTATATACAGTAATTCCTTTAATCTCTTGTAAACCTTTAACGGCCATTTGACGCAATTTTTCAATATGTTTAGTAGTTTTGTCAAAACCTAATTTATCAACATATTTAATAGCTTCGGCAAGACCAATTGCTTCGCCAATTGGTGGTGTTCCAGCTTCAAAACGATATGGAATATCTTGAAATATAATTTGGTCTTTAGTTGCTTTGGCAACCATCTCACCACCAACTTCATAAACATTTAGTTTTAGAAGTTGTTCCTTTTTACCGTATAAAACACCTATTCCGGTAGGTCCAAAAATTTTATGTCCTGAAAATGCTAAGAAATCTATATCTAAATCTTTAACATCTATTTTCATATACGGAACTGATTGTGCTGCATCTAATATAACGACTGCTCCTACTTCATGAGCTAATTTAGTTATTTCTTTAATTGGGTTAATATAACCTAATACATTTGATACATGATTAATTACTACTACTTTAGTGTTTTTGTTTAAAACCTTTTTAAAGTTTTCAACAGTTACTCTATATTCATTATTTAGCGGAATATAAACTGGTTTATAACCAAGCGTGTCCGCTTGGTGTAACCACGGAAGTATTGATGAGTTATGTTCTTGCTCTGTAGTAATTACCTCATCATTACTACCTGCAAACACACTAGCTGAGTTTGCTACTAAATTTAGAGCCTGGGTTGCTCCTTTAGTAAAGATAATCTCTTTTGCATCTGCATTAATAAATTTAGCAACTACTTCTCTTGCCTTTTCATACTCTTCAGTTGTAAAAAAGGCCAGTTCATAATTGCCTCTGTGGATGTTAACTCCTGATTTATGATAATAGTCAGTCATCTTATCGATTGCTATATCTAGTTTTAATGCTGATGCTGCGCTATCTAAATAATAGAGATTTTTATTATGTTTGTAAAATGCGAAATGTTTTCTTACTTTAGTAACATTCACTCTTTTTCACCCCAAATTTGTTGGTTAAATGATTCACATAAATCTTTATCAAAGATTTCATTAACAAACGGTGCAATTAATCCTTCAATATAAATAAGACGTGCTTTTTCTTCAGGAATTCCACGACTCATCATATAGTAAATAACTTCTTCATCGATTTGACCGACAGTTGCACCATGTCCGGCTATGACATCATGCTCATCGATTAATAAATATGGATTCATCTCAATGGTTGCATCATCTGAGATGATTCCTGTTAAATGTTGAAAGTTATTTGACTGATGCATTCCTTCATTAATTTGACCAATTCCGTCTACTTTAACTCTACTTTTATCACTAGCAATACCAATAACATCAATATTACCGTTAGTATGTGGTGCATTATTAATTATTTCATAATAAGCGCTTTGATTATCATTTTCGTTACTTATAAGAAGTGAGTTAACGTTAGCGTTAGCTCCTTCTTCATTTAAATATATTTTAGAATTAATATTAGTTTTTTTATTTAAAAAACCCGCTATTAAATTAACACTTGCAAATCTACTTACTTCGATATTTAAGTTGATATTAGCTTCATTTAATCCATATGATAAAATTAATAGTTTAATATGAGAGTTTTCAGCAATTTTAATATTATAGTTAGTTTGGTGTTCTTTAAAATTTAGAACATAATTTTTTGTTTCATTTTTGGAAATATTAAGATTGCCATTTTCATCTTTAATAGTAATAAAGATTGGGTTTTGGACTGTTTTTTTACTGTCGTGTTTTGTAAGCATAGACATTAACCTATAAAATTAACGTAGCCGTTTTCTTCAATTTCATGGATAATTTCCATGCCACCAGTTTTAACAATCGTTCCGCCAATCATTACATGAACAAATGTTGGTTTAATATATTCTAATATTCTTTGGTAGTGAGTAATTAGTAATACTCCCATTTCTGGTCCTACCATATCATTAACATTTGTTCCAACAATTCTTAATGCATCAACATCTAATCCCGAGTCGATTTCATCAAGCATTGCTATTTTTGGTTTTAATACTTTTAGTTGTAATACTTCATTACGTTTTTTCTCTCCACCACTAAAACCTTGGTTTAAGTAACGATGTGGAAGATCTTCTCTCATTTCAAGTTCAGTTGCTTTTTTCTCATAGTCCATAGCAAACTCAAGTAAGTTAACTCTTTTACCTTCTTTAGCTGATAAGGCTTCTCTCATAAAAGCGGAGTTAGTAACTCCTGGAACTTCAATTGGGTTTTGCATTGCTAAAAATAAACCTGCTCTAGCTCTTTCGTCAACTGACATTTCTAATAGATTTTCGCC